>JAJHRE010000080.1 GCA_020832985.1 Desulfurococcaceae archaeon
TCATCATGTTCATCGATAAA
Organism: Desulfurococcaceae archaeon; assembly: GCA_020832985.1. Taxonomy (GTDB): domain Archaea; phylum Thermoproteota; class Thermoprotei_A; order Sulfolobales; family NBVN01; genus CAZZLT01. The sequence continues at coordinate 21 of JAJHRE010000080.1, forward strand.
TGTTATACCACCATCGTACGGTACGAACGCAGTCACTACCTTCCCATTCTTAACTAACTGAACCCTAACACACTTCCTAAGCGCTGAGTTAGGCTGACGTGACTCTACACCAACCTTCTCCAACACTATACCCCTAGCCATAGGAGCTCCTTCCAACGGATCATACTTTTCTTTAATCCTCAACATCCTGACTCTAAACTCTCTCTGACTCCATCTAAACTTAAGTCTCTTCATAACCAACTTCCTAGCAGCGTATAAACCGTTTGGTGCTTTCTTACCCGGCATGTCTGGATACCCTTACTACAGTTTAGATCGTTAAGGTAAGGTTATTAAGTTATACTGACAGACTCAATATCATAGTATCTCTTTAAGACTGTTTTAGCCTTAGCTACATTCCTACCATCCTTCCCTATAGCAATACCCTTATCCTTAGGATCTACAGTAACATACAGTATCTTCTTACCATTTAATGACGTCACCAACTTAATGTTTAAGACCCTCGCTGGCAGGAATAAATTACGAACCAAATCCTCTAAGTTATCTGCATACTCAACAATCTCTATCCTCTTACCTAAGATCTTAGATAACTTCTTAACATTAGCTCCACCCTTACCAACAGCTAATCCAGCCTGCCCTGGAGATACTATGTATATTATAGCGTTGTTCTCCTCATCTACTATACAGTCACGAACTGAAACCCCTGTTAAGTCTTGAAGTAATGCTATATACCTTAATTCCTCTAAAGTAAGCTTAACCTCAGGCAATATCATCACCCACTACTCACAAAATCTAATAGTCTAGTACCACTTAAATCTAACACAGCAATCACGGTTACCGGGAATGGCTTACCACACACTAATCCTAGGTCCTTACTACTGCCATTAAAGTTAATTACTGGTACCCCACCTAATACAGCATAACGACGTATATCTTCGTAGAAGGCCTTAGGTATCTTATCAGCCACTATAACTGCTTTAGCCCTACCTAAGAGTATAGCTTTTAAAGATCTCTTAAACCCTAAGACTACCTTCCCCGACTTAACTACGTTTTTAATCTCACTCTCTAGATCCTTCAAAGCTTGTGACATACCTTCATCACCCCTGACTAGGTTTAGCTAATGTTGGATTCATAACTAAACTAACTATATTAGTACCTACAGGTATTAACTGCCCAACTATCACGTTTTCAGCAACACCTTTAAGCTCATCAACCTCCCCTCTAGCTGATGCGTCAAAGAGGTGTTTAACAGTAATCTCAAAGGAAGCTCTGGCTAACACACTAGGTTTTTCACCAGCAATTCCATGCCTACCTATCTGCTTTACAGTACCTGTCAACGTCATCATATCAGCTATCAACATCACATGCCTCACATCAACATCTAAACCCTGCTCTTCAAGAACGTTATGTATCTCATTTATTAGTGCTTGCCTAGCAGCCTCAATACCAAGTACTCTCTCAACTTCATGGATACTATTAGTGAATACTCTCCTAGGGTCAACACCTTTAACCTTAAGCACAGATTCTAAGTTCGTACCATCAGTTATTAACACGTATTCATTACCCCTCCTCTGAACTATTACCCTATTAATCCCTTTAATACCTTTTAACTTTATCTTTAATAACCTATCACGGAGTTTCTGTATTTTCATGAAGTCATAGTTTGACGGTATCTCAATATAGATTTTATTTTCATCATGTTCATCAGGTCTCACATTATGTGATATAGCTTTAATCTTTTCTAAGGACTTAACAACATCATCTCTAGAGATACCCTTATCACTCATCATTTCAGGGTCTAACTCTATGATTATAGTTAATGTCACTAAATCTATATCTACTTTAGCTACAATATCTTCTAATTTAGTAGCTTCAATCCTCCTAGCAACTTCTAGAGCCTTCTCCCTATCGTACTTATGCTCTTCATCTAAGTATATAATCATTATAGGGGTTTCCGGTATCTTCCTAGCATCAACAAGCTCTATAAGTCTAGGTAATCCTAAAGTAACGTTCAACTCCCTCACACCAGCGTAGTGGAAAGTCCTTAATGTCATCTGAGTACCTGGTTCACCGACAGACTGCGCTGTTACGGTCCCTATAGGTTCTCCAGGCTCTATCAACGAACTTAAGTACTCATTAATTAACAACTTAACAATCCTCTGTAACTCCTCCTTAGTAAGTGGTAAATCCTTTACCTTCTCATAAAACTCACTATAAACCCTCACAGGCAGTAACTTCTTAGCAGGTAATAATACCTCGTCCAGCTCCTCACGACTAATACCTACACTCATAACTTCCACCCAATAACCCTCTCAATAATTCTATCAATATTAACTGTCTTCCCATAAGATGATTTACTAGGGTCTATACCGTCATCCCCATAAACTAACTGTACAACAGAATTATTAGGAGTCCTAACTGTTAAGTCGTACTCAACCCTGAGATCTTGTAGAGCATTGATTAACCTCCTCTGCATATAACCACTCTGAGAAGTCCTCACAGCAGTATCGACTAATCCTTCACGACCTCCAGCGGCATGGAAGAAGACTTCAATAGGTGTTAGCCCACCAGCAAATGAACTCTTAACAAAACCCCTCGCTTCAGGACCTACATCACCTGGTTTAAAGTGTGGTAATGTCCTATCACCATACCCCCTCCTAATCCTCTCACCCCTAACTGATTGCTGCCCTAGAAGAGCTGCCATCTGAGTTATATTCAGTATATTACCTCTAGCACCAGTCCTAGCCATTATGAACACGTTGTTAAATGGGTCTAAATACTGAGTTGCTACCTCACCAGCATTATCTCTAGCATCAGCTAATACCTCCATAATCTTAATCTCTAAAGACTCAGCAAGGGTTCTACCAGGGATTGGTTCTAACTTACCAGCATTATACTCCTCAATAAGTTCAAAAACCTTCTTCTTAGCCTCCTCAATAATATTCTCTATCTCCTTAAGTGCTTTAGATGGTGGTGCAACATCACTTAAACACATAGTAAATCCACGCATTTCTATAAACCTTAAGAAGACCTTAAAGACCTTATCCATAAACTCCCTCCCGAAATCATTACCGTATTCCTTAACTATCCAATGTAAGAGACTCTCTGGTTGTTGAGCACCTAACGATTTCTTATCTAGAACACCTAATAATAACTTACCCTTCTTAACAACTATGTATGAGTCCCAGAAACATTCGTAATCATCACATCTTAAAGGACCTGCGGAGAAGTTAGCCTTACCTCTGAAGTTAAAGTCTGGTGGTAAGAATAAGCTAATGATCTGTTTCCCACACCATAATACCTTCGGTGAAAGCACTGCAGGTTCTGGTAGAGGTCCTACATAACCAGCACTTGCTAATAAGTCAGAGACTTGCTCCTTAGTTAAGAGGGTTGCCTTAGATGAGAGTAGGTATGCACCACTGATATAGTCTTGAATACCACCTATTATAGGACCTCCATATCTAGGGGATAGTATGTGTTCCTGCACAAGTAACAGTATCCTAGCCTCAGCTCTAGCTTCCTCACTCTGAGGTACGTGTAAGTTCATCTCATCACCGTCGAAGTCTGCATTATATGGCGGACATACAGCTAAGTGAAGTCTAAATGTTCTGCCAGGCAGTACCTTAACTATATGAGCCATTATTGACATTCTATGGAGTGAAGGCTGTCTGTTAAATAGAACTATATCTCCGTCCTTTAAATGCCTCTCAACTATATAGCCAGGTTTTAAGTTCTCAGCTACAGCCTTTAAATCCTTGATGAATCTTAAATCTATCCTCCTACCACTCGGGTCTATAACGTAATTAGCTCCAGGATGCCTATAAGGACCGTTAAGTACGTACCTCCTTAACTCATCAACATTCCACTTCGTAACCTTCTCAGGAACTGTTAAGATCTTAGCTATCTCCTCAGGCACACCGACCTCATTAATACTTAAGTTAGGGTCAGGACTTATCACAGTCCTAGCAGAGAAATCAACACGCTTCCCAGAGAGATTACCTCTAAACCTACCTTCCTTACCCCTAAGCCTCTGAGCTAATGTCCTCAGAGCTCTACCCGACCTATGCTTTGCTGGAGGTACTCCAGGGACTTCATTATCGAAGTAAGTCGTTACGTGATATTGGAGTAAATCCCATAAATCCTCAATAATAACTTCAGGAGCTCCAGCATTAATACTCTCCTTCAACCTATCATTAGTTCTTATAATATCAACTAACTTATGAGTTAAGTCATCCTCCGAACGAATACCTGTCTCTAAAAGAATTGAAGGTCTTACAGTTATTGGAGGGATTGGAAGTACTGTTATAACCATCCATTCAGGTCTTGCAACCTCCGGATCATAACCAATGAGTCTTAAGTC
>JAJHRE010000081.1 GCA_020832985.1 Desulfurococcaceae archaeon
TAACATGGTGAGGTTTTACACCACCTGATGCCGATATTATGACATCCGTATACATACTCCTCAAATACTTAATGATATCTAAGATATCAGCTACTGTCTTCCCGCTACGTAGCTGTACATCAATAGCTAAATGTATATTCACTACCTGAACACCTAACCTCACTAAATCATTAAAACTCTTAACCACGTCTACCTTACCTATGGTATCCACAACTACATCTACATCTAAGGACCTCCCCTCATTCAAAGCCGATGTTATTACCTCATCATCAGCACTAGCTAATACTGAAACAGCATCAGCGCCATTCTCAGCAGCTAACCTCACTTCTAAAGCACCTACATCAGCAGTCTTCATATCAGCTAGTACTACTGACTCATCAACTAACTCCCTCACTATACCTACCGCTTTAACCCCCTCAGACTTAATTAACGGTGTACCTACTTCATATATATCAACGTCTAAACCCCTAAGCTTCTTAATAATCTTTAGAGCATCGTTAATACTTATGAAATCTAATGCAACCTGAAGTAGAGGTCTTCTCAACTCATTAATCCTACGTATAAGTCTCCCCATACTCACTACCAAACTCTTGCGTTATCAGGAGTTAATATACTTACATTTTACTGATTGAGTTAATATTTAATAAGTTGATGTGTGGATTAGTAAGTCTGTTTGATTAATACAACATTAAAAAATTTTATGATGTATTTGTTATTTTAGTTTATTTAATTTACTAGTTATATTTCTTGCTTTAGTGATTTTGTATCTATTACTTCTTAGCAGATATTACTATCTCTATCGTTGATACTCTTGTCTGTCTCCCATTCTGAGCTGTTACTACTTGACTACCTACCTTAATGTCCTTAACAAGTATTCTGTCTGGCAGGAATCTACTCCTAACAATTTCAACAGTATCGACAGCCTTACTTATAGCCCTTCCTCTAGCCTTAATCACTACCTCATCAACACCTTGATTTAGTAATGTTAGAGTCGCTAGTACGTAGTTCATTACTGGTTTCTTACCAACTAGTACTACATTACTTGAGATCGGACCTGACTGAGCCATATCTAGACCCTCTACTCCCTCTTCTTATTAGATGTTTCAGATATGAAGTAGAAGATTAGGTTTATAAGTTTTTAATCTTTAATGAAGATAGTGTAAGTTTTAATTCCTTAATTTAAGAATAGTATATAAACTAATTCTAAGTTAAGTAAATCCCAGGTTTATACGGTAATGTAGTCCTCTTTTTACCGCCGAGGTCTGGAGCCTCAGGATCGTTAGCGTAATAAACTTCAACATCGTTAACACCTAAGCTAGACCTTACATAGTTGATGAACGTCCTAATTACGTATCCCTCATCTATACCTCTACTAGATATTATCAAATCCCTTACGTCAGGTCTTAGAGATAGTACTAACTCATATAACCTTCTTACCCTCTCTACCTTCTTACCTACCTCCTTAGAACTCAGACCAGCAGTTAATGTCTTTATAATATCACTTAATTTCTTATCCTTACTAACATATTCTACTACGGTGATTAAGTCATTATAATCCTCTCTATTAGATACGTAGACATACAACTTATTCTTACTCTTTGTAAGCTTCATAACCTCCCTCACATCATTAATGAAAGACCTCAAGAACTCTATAGCTAGTTCTGCCTCAGGATCTACTAACTCTTCCCTATACTTAGGCCACCCCTCACAAACTACTAGTGTGTCCCTACCTAAACGATGCCATAATTCCTCAGCTATGTGTGGTACGTACGGTGATAACATCTTAATCCAAGACTCAATATAATCTAAAACCACAGTAGACGGTATATTATCGGTTAGGCTTAAGTAGTCTATTAAGTCTTGATACATTATGTAGAATAGCCTTACAGCTGCAGACCTAAGTCTAACATTCTTTAAGTCTTCAGAAACATCTCTTATATGTCTTTGAAGTCTACTTAATAACCATTTATCAGCTATAGAATACTCACTACGTTTAGTAGAGTTAACCAATTTAACAACTAATGCCTCCAATGCCTTCAACTGCTCAATAACTGATAATGTAAAGTTCTCCCTAAAGTCTAGATCCTGCTCAACCTCTGCAGACAACATTAGTGATGCTCTAAGACCATCAGGAGAGTACATCTGTAAGGCATCCTCTAAAGTCAGTACATTCCTCTTAGACTTACTCATCTTCTCCCCCTCCCTCAACACCCAACCATTAGTAACTATAGCTTTAGGCCAGAACTCCTTAGGGAATATAGCTACGTGGTTAAATATGAAGAACGTTAGGTGATTAGGTATTAAGTCCTTACCACTACATCTAACATCTAATGGGTACCAGTACGTAAACTCCCTCCTTAGATCTCTTAAGACCTCACCAGAAATACCGAGTTCTCTACTTAATCTATCAGGATCTCCCAACCCTAGAAACACGTAATCCCAGAACTCATTCGTTAACACATTAGGTGGTATAGAATACTTCCTTATCTTATGAATTACTGTGTAGAACGCCATATAAATCGTTGAATCACTCAAGCTTTCAATAATCCAACCACTCTCCCAAGGAAGTTCAGTACCTAACCCCCTACTCCTAGCACATGCCTTCCTCTGAAGCCAGTTTATAGTTGCTTCATATTGTTTACGTGATTCCTCAGGTACTAACACCATATTATTTAATGCTTCAAAAGCTAACTTCTTCCAATTAGGGTCACCGTAGTTTATAAACCATTGATTCTCAAGGAGCTTAACAACTACCTCAGCCCCACATCTACAGTATACAGGTCTATTCATAATTTCATAAATCCTTAACGCATATCCATGAGACATCAAGAATTTAACGATTACCTCCCTAGCTTTAGGTACTGAAGTACTACATACTTCAGACCTCACAAACTCCCTACTACCTGGAATTACCTCATTAACTACTAATTTATAGAGGTCATCCCTCATAAACCCGTTATTAAACTCATTTAAGTATACCTCCTTAGTAGCTTTATCTAGGAGGTCGGTATCCTTCTGAGACTTCACACCTAACCTCTCAACTACATCCTTAGCAGGTACTTCAGAATATCCTTGAACGTTAATTAGAGGTATAGGTTTAATTGATGTATCACCACTAACCCTTGAATAATCTAGTAATGCTATGTAGTCGTAGGGCGCATGTGCTGGTACACTCATAACTAATCCAGTACCGAATTTAGGGTCTACGAATTCAGCACCTAATATAGGAACCTTATTACCGGTTAACGGGTTAACTACGTACTTACCGATGAGGTTAGAACCCCTAACCCTATCTAATACAGTTATCTTCAGCTGATACCCTAACTTAGTAGCTGCATCACAAGATAATACCATATGGTACTCACTACTGCCTTGACGTACATCACATATACAGTACTCAGCATCAGGTCTAACCCATAAGTTAGTTACACCTAATACAGTCTCAGGTCTTAAAGTAGCTACTGGGTAGAGGTACCCCCCACCATCATCTATAAAGTTTATCACTGTAACCTCATCTATCTCAGGCTCAACATCATCTTTAGTATCATGCATACCTACAGGCATCTGATGATTAGGACACCAACCTACTGGGTGAGAACCCCTCTCAATTAACCCCTTCTCCCTCAACTTCTCAAACTGCCACCTAATGAATGATTTAAACTCAGGGTCTACAGTTGTAAACTCCCTACGCCAGTCAATACCTAACCCATACCTGATCATAGCGTCTTTAGACCTCTTATGGAAGTACCTAGCTAATGTTAACGGGTCTTTAAGTAGTTCGACCTCCTCCTGTGATAACTTATAAAGTTCAACCATCTCCTTAATCAGTACTGGATCACCCTTAGCGATAGCCTCAGACATAGCTAGTATTGGAGTACCTGTGTAGTGGAATGCCATAGGGTATAATGAGTTATACCCTAACATCCTCATAAACCTAGAGAGCACATCAGCTATTAAGTAAACCCTAGCATGACCTATATGAGCTGGTGAGTTAGGATACATAAAGGCTGCAGTTATGAAGAACTTCATCTTATTATTAGGGTCTGACTCATATACCCTATACTCACCCCAAATACGTTGCCACTTAATAGCTACTTCATTTAAGTACTTGACGTAATCATTAGCAATAGGTTCTACCCCTCCAGATTTACTGGAGGGGATAATTTAAATTATATCGTTCTTAAGTATTATCAAAACTATAAACGCTTAGAAGTAAGTATAGTTTAGGTGGTTTAACATTAGGGAGAGGCTTTTCGGGACTGACGGTGTTAGAGGTATTGTT
>JAJHRE010000022.1 GCA_020832985.1 Desulfurococcaceae archaeon
TTACTAATCATTAACGGTAATTTAACGAATCTTAGTAAGTCTTTCTCCTCAAGTCCTTTAAAATCCATACCTAAGTTCTTAACATTCCTGAAGAGTTTATCCTTATCCTCCTGAAGTGATATGTAGAGGCATTTACGTCCCTTCAAGGCATTCCAGTAACATATAGATGAAGCTAATGTAGTCTTACCAGACCCTAAATAACCAGCAATAAGTAGTAACGTCCCCTCAGATAAAGCATTACTTAGTAGTAAGTCTAACTCAGCAACACTAGTGGTGAAGTTATCCGTAAACCCACCTAACTGGATTATCTAACTCTGAAATTTAAAGATTTTAACAAAATCAGATATAGCGAGAACGAGCATCAACACTCTACAGGCCAGCTTCATCATCAAGTAGTTAGTAGTGGTTAAGAGTTAAATCCTCTAATTAACTTAAACTAATCTGGTTAAACCATGGATGGTACCTCAAGTATTAAGTTCTATAGGAATGAGGATGTAGTTAAGGTTGTAGGTGTCATACCTAAAGGTCACCACCACTTAAGACTACTAATATTCTTTAAGGATCAGGTAATTGTCTTGCATGAGGCTACGGTAGCAGCTATTGTTAGAGCATATATTGATATAGTATCACATCCTACTAGGAGGGCTGTAGAGTTAGTCCAGACTAGGTTGGGTAGGGATGTTAGGAAGTTAGGTTATGCTGAAGTTCAATTAGTAGATAGTTTAAGGAGTGAGGATGAGATTTTAAACGAGTATAACGTCTTATTCAACTCTACACATACTTAAATAATAAGTATTTTAGAGTCATTAAGACTATATATAAGTATATTAACGTATCAGTTAATCCGACCTTAGGCTTACCTAAGACTAAGTTAACGTTTCTGAATGTCTTCTGAGTTAATGCCTCAGCTAACTGTGTTGAGGACTTAATAGTATGGACTACTAACGGTATCGGTAGACTCATTAATAACTTCCTCCTCCTTAACCCCCTCCCCCTCAGAGCTATTAATGCCTCATTCACAATATAACCCATATACTCAGATAACCTGATAACCATAGGTATTGCTAGAGATGCTGTTGCAGGTATTCTCAACCTCATTAAAGTGTATGTAAGTTCTAATGGGGTTATTAACTGTAGTACGTTTGTGAATACTAAAGCTATCGTTAACAGCCTTATACTCATATCTAAGGCTTCTAACGGTGTATACATTATGGTTAAGATTATGAATGGAGGTATTACTAACCACGTATAAAGCTTTAATAAGTTCACTACCTCCTTAACACCCTTACTCATCACTAATAACATAGTCAGTATTAGAGATAGTACGAAAGCACTTAATACGTAACCCATATATAACGATGTCAACACCCAAACTACCGATATAAAACCTGTTACCGGGTGAATACTAACTCTTAACCTCATCAACACTCCTCAACCTAAGACCTAACTCCTTACCAACCCTAACTACTTCAGGCTCTGGAAATCCTATATGCTGTAACACATCACTGTAGAACACATCTAATGTATTACCCTCACACACTATATGTCCGTCGTTAACTACGTAGACATAGTCTGAAGTCATCAAGATAAAGTCTAAGTCGTGGGAAGCCATCACCACAGGTATCTTAATACTTCTTAACAACCTACTAACAGCATACCTCTCCCTCAGGCTAAGACCGTTAGTAGGTTCGTCAATTACTAATGCTTCAGGACCCCACACCACTGCTAAGAGTATAGATACTAACCTAGCCTGACCTACAGATAACTTAAACGTATACCTATTCAGTAGGTGTTTAAGACCGTAACTACCTAGGAACTCCTCAACCTCCTCAACACTACCTAAGTATTCTAGGAATTCCTCAAGTACTGTAGGTTTAGTGAATGAGTAGTACGGGTTCTGCCATGAACTCCCAACCTTCTCAGGAATCACCACACTCCCTCTATCAGGTTTTAAAGCCTTAACCATTACCTTAAGTATTGTAGTCTTACCAGCACCGTTAGGGCCTACAAGAGCTACTACACCCTCATTAACCCTTAAGTTAATACCTTTGAGGATATCCTTATACCAGACATCAATTAATTCAATCTTAGCTAAGCTTACCACCTCAACATACTTAAAGGCCACTCTATATCAGGGTCCTTAGGAGCTCCCTCCAACGACCCACTATAGACTACCGTACCATCCCGTAAAACTACTACCCTATCGATGATATTAGCTAGGTAACGTAGCTTATGTTCTGATATCACTAAGGTACTTACGCCTAAGTTACTAAGTAGTCTTACTAGGTCTACAGCTCCTTTAGGGTCTATATGTGCGAACGGCTCATCAAGCATCAGTATTTCCGGGTTTAACGCTATAGCACTAGCTATAGCTACCCTCTGCCTCTCACCCATAGATAACTTCACTACCCTCCTATCCAGTAATTCCTTAATCCCTAACAACTCACTTATCTCTCTAATCCTAACCTCAACATCATTTAACCCTAAATTCTGAGCACTTAATATGTAGGTTAGCTCCTCCCTAGGTGTAGGCATTAGTATGTAGAGGTCGAACTCCTGAGGTACGTAAGCTACCCTACCATCAATTAAGACCTCACCCCTAAGCTCACCACCGTAGACTTTAAGAGCTACCCCAGACATAACCCTCAACAACGTAGTCTTACCACTACCAGTCCTCCCAGTAATTACGACCCTCTCACTCCCTACACTTAAGTTAACCCCCTTCAACACCCACTCTTCGGATTCTGGGTACCTGTAAAACACTTCCTTAAGTTCTATAAACGCCATATATAGTCAACCTTACTCATGAGCTCCTCAACAGCCCTCCTCTCAATAACACTTAAACCACAGTCATCTCTTAACGTATCCCCGTAATAGCTGTTAGCTATGAATAGTAACGGTAACTCCATAACCTTAAGCAGTAAGTTCAGGTCCCCAGTATGGAGATGTATTGATAAGTCGTTAATGACTAATACAGGTGTTGGGTTACTCATATACTCTCTTAAGGCATCCTCAGTTAACGACCTATTAATCCTGACATACTCCCATAACTCACTACAGTTCCTAGCCATTAACCTAGGAGCTCTCAACCCTTCAGGTCTTAAAACCCTAACCCTACTACATATCCTAACCCTACTACCAACACCTCCGTAGTCTGGTGCGAAGTCCAGGACTGTTATCTTATCCTCACCACATAGCCTAGCAAGTACATCAACTAACCTACTAGTTAGTGTGGTCTTACCCCTCCTAACATCACCGACTATGAGCACCTTAAAAGATTTTAACACGTTTAAGCACCTTTAAAACTGTAAAACCTATTAAAGTACCTATTAAAGTACTTACTAACCAACCAACCCATATAATTGTTAGAGTTGTTAACCACCTCTCATAATGACCCATAAATGGTGTGAAGACGTATAAGGCTATTAAGAAGCCTATACCGGCAGTACCTACAGGCTCTACAAAAGCAGCGTATTCAGTAGGTAGTCTATACCTCCTAAGTATCAACGCTGTTAAACCTACTAGGAGAGCTCCTGGGATACTCCCTGGGAAAGCATATATAGTACCTAAACCTAACATATTCCTAACAAGGCTTACTAGGATAGCTACGGCTGTAGCCCACCAAGGACCTAGTAAGACACCGCATAAGACGTTAGTCATGTGTTGCCAAGGTAATGCCTTAGTAGGTCCTACAGGTATGAATATAGGTGAGAGAGCTATAGTTAAGGCTGAGAACATCAACGCCAATGCTAACTTCCTCTCAAAACCTAGTCGAACCTCCATTGTAAGACCCGAGAAGGAATAGTCATTAGATTAATAAGTCTAAGATAACTGAGTTATACTGTGGTTGTACCCCGCCAGACTAACCACCAACCATCTTCATAACCCTTAAGGGTTCTCCGGTGGTGTGTGATGGCGGGGCTAAGTAATTAACTCCTTCAACACTAATAAGTTTAGCTTTAATTAATTAGTAGGTAGTACTCATAAGTACATACAACTTCAAAACAACTCCTAACGTGTTAGATAAGGTGTTGATATACATAGCTAAGACCGTATTCTACGTATATGCTTTCATATGGTTGCTTAAGAGACGGAGAGTTGGTAGCGTTGGTGAGGTCTTAAATACATTCTACCTAGACTTCCTAAGGATTAAGAGGGGTGATGTTGAGGTACTCAGAATTAATATGTATGAGGTAGTAACTAAGTGTAGGAATCCATGCCCTATACTAACCCTAGCTATGAGGTTAAGGTTGGATACTAGGTACGTATGTAGGGAGGTTTCAGAACCAGTATGTAGGTATGTGTTAAGGAGGTTAAACCCTAACCTAGTGTTTGAGAGGGACTACAGTAGTATAAGGCCTTATAGTGATGGTTGTGTAGAGAGGATTAGTATTAAGGTATAAAGATTTAATCAACGTGGTTTAGTATTCCTCGGTGGTCTTACGTATAGGTATGAAGTCCCGAAGTACTTAATGATTGATGTTGTAGCTACTTCTAAGGAGTTGATAGACTACATACGTAGTTACGTCGATAGTGTAGGTGTTAGAGGTGTTGTGTTAGGTGTTAGTGGTGGTGCTGACTCAGCTACTACAGCAGCATTAGCTGTTAAGGCCTTAGGTCCTGAGAGGGTTTATGCTTTGATACTACCCGATAAGGAGAATGAGGAGGAGGACATCAGGGATGCTGAGTTAGTTACTAAGGTATTAGGGTTGAAGAATGCTGAGTACATAGACATTACAGGTATTGTTGAGTCATTCCTTAAAGCATTAAAGACAGATTATGATAGAGCTTCTAAAATACCTAAAGGTAATATCAAGGCTAGGGTTAGGATGGTAATCCTCTACTACTACGCAAACATACATAACTTACTAGTTGTAGGTTCTAGCGATCGTAGTGAGTATTTACTAGGCTTCTTCACTAAGTGGGGTGATGGGGCAGCTGATATATATCCACTAATAAACCTCTATAAGACGCAGGTTAGGTTATTAGCTGAGTACTTAGGGATTCCTGAGAAGATAGCTTGGAAACCTAGTAGTCCAGGGTTCTGGAGGGGTCATAAAGCTAGGGATGAGTTAGGTGCTGATTACGACGTAATAGATAGGGTACTCTACCACTTAATAGATTTGAGGTTAAGTCCTGTAGAGACTGCTGAGAGGGTTGGAGTACCTCTAGAACTAGTGTATAGTATACTTAGACGTGTTGAGAGTACTGAACATAAGAGGAGATTTATCCAGTTTCCACCAAAACCTACGTATATCGTTTAAGAAGTCCTGTATAGTTCAGGACGTCTAAGCTTAAGCGTAGGTATTAACCTCCGGACCTCATCAATAACGTCTAAATCTATAGTTACCTCCCTATACTTCTCACCAACACCTAAATCAGTGACTACAACCCCTAAAGGATCTACTACTGAAGACCTACCGCTAAAGTGTTGACTGTATTGTGCAGCTATAACTACGTAGAGTGTGTTCTCAATAGCTCTAGCTTTAGCTAGAGTCAATAGAGTCTCCTCCTTCAAAGACCCGCTATACCATGCAGCAGGTATGAATATGACTTCAGCACCTTCTAAAGCTAATGTACGGATGACTTCCGGGAACCTCAACTCAAAACATACTGCAACACCGACTCTAACACCCTTAACATCAACCACCTTAGATAGTTCATTACCTGGTAGTAGTACTTCAGACTCTCTATAGTTGTAGGCATCAAATAGGTGTGTCTTCCTGTAAGCATATATTAACCCCTTGTCAGGACTTACAAGTACTGTAGTGTTGTAAGTCTTCGGAGGTTTATCACTCCTCTCAACTAACGTACCTAATATGTAGGTGTTATACTCTGAAGCTAAATTCTTAAGGAATCCTACGTACGGTCCGTCTAGATCCTCAGCTAGTGTGTATACTTCCTCAGGTTTAAGACCTGTAATATCGAATAGTGAGTACTCAGGGAATACAACTATATCAGCTCTATCAATCCTAAGTAAGTTACTTATCCTACGTATATTGACTTCCTTATCCTTAGTAGCTCCGAACTGAAGTATCCCTACGTTAAATTCCCTCAATAACTAACACCTCTAACTATAGGTAAGACCTTAACCCTATATCTAAACTCTAACCTCCTACCTAGTATTGGGTCAACTAACTCATACCTAAATGAGTCTCCGAAGACTGCCTTCCCAGTCTTTAGAGGTACTGTACCTGAGAATAACACTAACCCATCTGCTTCAATACCTAACCACTCTACAGTTAGTCTTACTAATTCCTCAGGCCTCCTAATAATACTTAACGATGCTTCCTGATATAGGATTTCACTACCCTCATAAGTAGTATAACTCCTAATTACTAATTCATCCCAATGATCCTTCACATCTTCATACCTCCACACATCATATGGTATGACCTTAGGATACATCTGCTTACTCTTTAAGATATTAATCCTCTCAACGTCCCTATCAGTATGGTCACTACCGACAGTAACGTATACGATCTTACCGTCCCTCACGAAGACTACATACTCAACCTCACCACTACTCATACTATCAACAACTTCAACCTCATCACAACTCTGTAGTAAGTACTTAGAGACTACGTAGAACATAGGCACCTTAGGCGGTTTAGGAACGCCTAACTTCTCTAACTCCTCAATATGTTTGAGTACTGTAGCTTCATCCCTACCACTATAGCCTGTAAGGACTAAGTAATTAACTTTAAAGTCATCGAATGTTGATGAATTATCAACACTTAAGACTCTAACTTTAAAAAACACTAGACCCCCTTAAACCCTTAGTTAGGAAGTATTTAAGTCTTAAGACTAACACCAGAGGCTAACTTCCTCAGTAAGAACATCTTACAAATATCTTCTAATGCCTCAATAGCGTTTAACGCCTTAAATATATCGTTACTTACTGAGACTACACCATGGCCTTGAAGAACTACTACAGGGCATTTACTAACAGCATCTCTAACAGCATTAGCTAACTCTTCAGACCCTGGTGGATACCTACCTACAACCTCAACACACGGTATAGATACTTTAGACTCTACATAAACACCTAAATCAATACCTACACCTAAATCATATACTAAAGTGGTTATCGGACTATGAGCATGTACTACAGCCCTAACCCAATCATAACTCCTATAAATACTTAAATGCATCTTAGACTCAATAGAAGGCCTAGACCTACCAACCCAACTACCATCTAAATACATCAACACGATATCATCAGGTCTTAACATATGCTTAGGTTCTTTAGAAGGTGTTATCCATATATAATCACCACTACCCCTAATACTAGCATTACCACCTAAAACATTAAGTAAACCCCTATCATGTAAAACCTTCATAACACTACACAACACTTCCCTAGGATCCAACCTACGAACACCTAAGTATTAGAATTAGTTAGATTAATAAGTGTTTTAACTAGTACTTATCAGGTGTTAATTATGAGTAAAGTATTGAGTAAGTACGTAATTGTAGGGATTGTAGTTGTAGTGGTTCTAGCGTCAGTGGTAGCATATATGTCACTTCCTAAAACAACAACACCTCAGATAACTCATGTGAGGTTCTTAGCAGGGGTTTCAGGTGGTGGTGGTTATCAATTCGGTACAGCATTAATTAAGATCTGGCAGGAGAGGATCCCTGGTGTGACATTCACGTTAGAAGCTACTCAAGGATTTATAGATAATGCTAAGAAGATGTTCGCTGGTGTTGGTGAGTTAGGTGTTGTTCCAGCTGATGAGGCATTAAAGATCTTGAGTAATACCCCACCATACAATACATCAGGATATAAGTTATACTCGGTATTCCCATTATTACCGATGACGTATTTCCACGTGTTAGTACCTGCAGACTCACCGATAAAGTCATTCTCAGACCTTAACGGTAAGAGGGTCAACATATTAACTAGGGGGTCATTGACTGAACAATTAGCTGTTCAGATATTCAACGTATTAGGTATAAGTATAGTGCCTACATACCTAACACATACTGATGCCGCTATAGCATTATCTAAAGGTGAAATAGATGCAGCTGCAACAACAACGTTTGCATCACAGTATAAGGAATTAGCACTAACTAAGAAGTTAAGAGTACTATCATTAACCGATGAGGAAGTTAATAAACTTAAGAATGCATTACCTTACCTTAGCTTTGAGGTGTTTGATTTCGGAACCCAGTATGAGGGGTGTGGTAAGGCTTTAGTCCCGATCTCGTGGACTTTAGTAGTTGCTAGGGCAGACTTACCTGAAGACTTCGTATATAGGCTTGTTAAGACCGTCTATGAGAACTTAGGCAATATCTCAGCAACTTACCCGGCAGCTAAAGAGTTAACACCTGAATTACTGTTAAAAGCTCCATTACCATTACATCCAGGTGTTATTAAGTACTATAGCGAGAGAGGTATTAAAGTACCTGATGAATTGAGGCCTAAAACCTAGTGATTTCAAACATTATATCTCCTTATTAAATTATAAATCAAATATATAAATAATGTTTATAAACGTTTTTTAGTAGTTATAAAGGATTTACGATGCCTACACATACTTTAAATGTCTTAGAAAGTATAAGCAAATATGTAGCGCTAATCTATGGGTTAATATTCCTATATAGTTTCATAACATATCCCTTCGACCCATTCCTACAAAATAGTTTATTCCTTCAGATAGTGTTTATATTAGCGTTCTTCAAGCTTATGAGGAGGGTTCCCAAGGGGTATCTAAAGGTCCTCCTCTTAATCTTTATGATAGTTTCTGTCATACCGGTTTTCTACATATCATTTAACTATGTTGAAGTTGCCTATAAAGCTGGGATACCTAATCAAATAGAGTTTGTGTTCGGGTTACTCACCGTAAGCTTCATAGTAGTTCTTACATGGGTATTCACAGGTAAGGTATTAGCATTAACGACGTTAGCGTTCATAGCATACGCATACTTAGGTAAGTATATACCTGGTTTATGGGGTCATGGCGGTTATCCATTAGATATGCTCATAGGTTATTTCTACATGACTCGTGAGGGACTATGGAGTTTGCCGCTGAATATAGCTTCTACATACGTTATAGCATTTAATATCTTAGGATCTCTGCTTAATAAGATTAAGGCAACTAAGTTGATCATGGATGCCCTCTCACCTATATCTAAGATTAAGGGAGGTCCTGGGTTAACTGTCGTTATGAGTAATATGTTATTAGGTATGGTTTCTGGTAGCGCCCCTGAGAATGCTGCGATAACAGGTACAGCTTTCGCACCTGTTTTGAAGGAGTATGGTTATACACCTGAGAAGTCTGCTGCTATCGTAGCTTCAGCGGCTGCAGGAGCACTTATAATGCCTCCTGTTTTAGGGGCTGCTGCATTTATTATGGCTGACTTACTAGGTATACCGTATAGGGATATAGTTATTGCGGCATTCCTACCTGGAGTGTTATACTTTACTGCCTTAATGGTATATGTATACCTAGATTCGTCTTCAAGTATAGCTAGGGGTTTAATTAGAGAGTATAAGCCATTAAGTGTTAGTGTAAGTAGTTTATTAAGGGATTACGCACATACCTTAATACCCTTAGTTGTAGTAGTTTATTACATATTAGCTGGGTACTCACCCTTTAGAGCAGCTATGTACGGTATTATAGCGTCTATAGTTGTATCATTTATCAGGAAGTTAACCAGGATTAGTTTAAAAGATATTGTTGAGGCTATATATGAGGCTATGAGTAGGGTTGTATCTCTAGGTATAGCTATAGCGTCAGCATCACTGATATATTCTGTCGTGATGATGACTGGATTAGGTGTTAAGCTGTCCTTAATTATTGATGTCCTCTCAGCTGGTAATCTAGTGTTAGTTCTTATACTGATAATGCTCTCATGCATAGTATTAGGCTTTGGGTTACCGGCAACTGTAGCTTACTTAATAGTAGCTATAACGTTAGCTCCAGCAGTAGTTAATTTAGGAATCCCTCCATTAGTAGCTCATATGTTCATATTCTACTTCTCAACATTCTCAACCATAACACCACCAGTAGCTTTAGCCCTCTATACAGCATGTGCGGTATTTAACTCAGATATTATGAAGTCAGGTATTAACGCTATTAAAATGGCATTACCAGCATTTATAACGCCATATATATTCGTGTTTAGACAATCTCTCCTACTCTTAGGAGATAACATCTATGAAGGTTTAGCCACATTTTTAATAACGCTTTTAGCTTTTCTTAATGTCTCAGCATCTCTTACAGGCTACCTAATAAGGCATCTACAATATTATATGAGGATTCTATACGGGTTATCAGCAGCCCTACTTATAATACCTAACTACATCATTAATGTGGTTGGTATAGCTACTACGTTAGTTACTACTACATACTTAGTCATATCTGCTAGGAAGTTTAAAGCTCATTAACATTATATTTTTAAAATCCAACATCCATTATATAAGGGTGTACTGTATGGCCTCGAAAAGACCTTATAATATACTTGAATGTAGTTATGTAGAGGTTCAAGAATGGCTTAAGGAGACAGATGTCATTCTAATACCTATAGGTAGTTGTGAGAAGCACGGACCTCACATACCTTTAGGTACTGATAGCTTCATAACTATGGCTGTTGTTGAGAAGGCAGCTGAAAAGGCTAACGTCCCCCACACACCGTTAGTACCATTCGGTTACTCACCACATCATATGGGTGAGATGGGTAAGGGTTATGGAAGTATAACGCTTAGGGGTAGGACGTTTAGGTATTTAATATATGATATAGCTTTAAGCCTCATATATCACGGATTCAATAAGTTAGTCTTCGTCTCTCATCACGGTTCGAATACTAAGGTGATGGATGATGTGTTAAGAGCTATTCGTTATAAGACTGGAGCGTTACCTGTATGGTATAAGACACCTACGGAACGTGATATAAAGTTAATTAAGGATCTCCTTAAATCACCTCCTGAAGAAGCGCCTGGATGGCATTCAGGGGAGGAGGAGACCTCAGTACTTATGTATTATAGGCCTGACTTAGTTAAGATGGAGCGTGCACAGCCGAGAAGTATTCACGCTCCTAGATGGTTAGGTGAGAAGTTCATTAAGACTGACGGCACACCTACTATAGAGTTCATGGGTAGTGAGAACATATGGATCCCTCTAGAACATCACGAGTATAGTGATAATGCTACTATAGGTAATCCATTCGTATCAAGTCCTGAGACTGGTAAGGCTATAGTTGAGAGGATATCAACTCATTTAGCTGAGTTTGTTAAGGAGCTTAAAAAAGTTAATGTGCAGGTGTACTATAGGGAGTTTAAGGAGAGGGCATTCTAAAGGTTATGAGTAAGTTAGTAGCTATATTAGCTACCCTCGATACTAAAGGCCCTGAAGCACTTTTTCTAAAGGAGTTAATCATTTCAGCTGGTTTAGATGCGTTAATCATAGATTTAAGCATACTTAACGAACCTTTAGTAAAACCTGACGTATCTAGGGATGATGTGTTAAGGGAGTTATCCTTAGACCCTAGAGAATTCTTAAGTAAGGTACGTGATGGTAGGTTAAGACGTGATGAAGCTATAAGACTTATGGGTTTAGGTGCTGGTAAGATACTTGTTAAATTTATTAAAGACCTTGGTGGTGTTATTGGTATAGGCGGTAATCAGGGTACGGCAGCAGCATCTATAGCTATGAAGGTATTACCTATAGGTATCCCTAAAATCATAGTATCTACGGTAGCTTCAGGTAATATAAGACCGTATGTAGAGTATAAGGATATAATGATTATGTTTTCAGTAGCTGACTTAGAATTCGGACCGAATACTATATCTAAGTTAGTACTAACTAATGCTGTTAATGCTATGATAGGTATGGTTAAGGGGTTTAAAGGTTTAGATATTGATAGGAATGTTAAGAGGATTGCAGTAACTACACTAGGATCTACTGGTGGGCTTACTAGACAATGTGTTAACCACCTTAAGAAATTAGGTTTTGAACCTATAGTGTTTCACGCGTCAGGTGCTGGTGGTTCAGCTATGGAGGAGTTAATTGAGGCAGGGTTCTTTACAGCAGTTCTAGACCTAAATCTACATGAATTAGTTGGTGAGGTTATACCTGATGACATCTACAAACCTATGAAGAGTAGGTTAGTTAATGCGTTAAGGATGGAAATACCGGTAATAATAACACCTGGAAGTATTAACTACTTAGTATTTGGACCTCCGGACACTATACCACCTAAGTACCTAGGTAGGAAAACACACTACCATAATCCGTATAACACAAATGTTAGGCTTTCAAGAGAGGAATTACTTAGAGTTGCTGAGAACTTATGTAGTAAATTCTATAATTCTAGAGGGAGGGTTAGAGCTAAGATAGTGTTACCGTTAGGAGGCTTCTCAGTATTGGATATGCCTGGAGGACCTCTTTACGAACCTAACGATGATGTTGAGTTCATAAACTATGTAGTAAGATCTTTAAGCGGCTTAACAGAGGTATCAAAGGTTAATGCTAACATAAATAGTAGTGAAGTTGCTTATGAAGTTTTAACTTCATTTAAATCTATACTTAACATCTAAGTATTTAATTTATGGATATCAATAAACATAAAAGTATTTTAGGGTTTAACGACGAATAATTCAGAGGTGATTTAAAATTAATGGTAAGATGAAAGCCTTAGTTATCTATAAACCTAACGATTTAAGGGTTGAGGAGGTAGATATCCCTAAAATCAAAGATGATGAAGTTCTTGTAAAGGTTGAAGCTGTAGGTATCTGCGGATCTGATATAGAGATAAAGAATGGGACATACCCTGACTATATAGCATACCCTATAATACCTGGTCATGAAACTGCAGGAACTGTTGTTGAGGTTGGTAAGAATGTGTTCGGGCTTAAGGTAGGTGATAGAGTAGCTATAGAACCACACGCTGGTTGTGGTCAGTGTAGGAATTGTAAGGTAGGTTATTACTCATACTGTGTGAATTACGGAAAACCCGGGCATAGGACTTTAGGTTTTACCGTGAATGGGGGATTTGCTGAGTATGTAGCAGCACCTGCTAGGAACTGCCATAAGTTACCGAGTAATTTAAGTTTTGAAGAGGGTGCTATGGCTGTCTCAGCAGGTACTTCAATGTTCGGCTTAATGGAGATAGGTGTTGATGCAGGGGAATTTATAGTGGTTATAGGTCCAGGCCCTATAGGTTTAACCTCATTAGCGTTAGTTAAAGCTTTAGGTGCTGGTACTACAGTGATGGTCGGTACTAGATGGTCTAGGCTTAACTTAGCTAAGGAGTTAGGTGCTGATGTACTAGTTAATATTAGGGAGGGTCAGGACCCGGTTAAGGTAGTTTTAGAGTTGACTGATGGGTTAGGTGCTGACTTAGTAATAAATACTACGCCATCACCTGAATCAGTAGCTCAGAGTGTTAAGATGTTGAGGAGGGGAGGTAGGCTGTTAATGCTTGGTATAACTTGGGAACCTACACCATTAGTACTTGGTGAGATAGTTGTTAAGGGGATAACTATTAAGGGTACTAGGGGTGAGGCTCGTAACGCGTTAGACCGTGTGATTAGTTTAGCATCAAGTGGTAAGATAGATCTGAAGAAGATAATTACTAATGTATTCCCATTAAGTGAGGTTATACATGCGTTTGAAGTGTTTGAGAAACGTATAGGTGATCCGGTGAAGGTTGTTGTGAAACCGTAGTAGGTGGTGCTGGCTTGAGGATTTCAGATATTGATGTAGTACCGCTTAAGATTAAGTTAAGACTTCCCTATAAGAGTGCTAAGAAGGGTGAGGTTGTAGGGCAGCAATATCTGGAGACCTTAATTGTTAAGGTCCGTACAGATGATGGTTTAGTAGGTTATGGTGAGATACCTTCAATACCTAGGATGTTTGAGACTGTTGAGGTTTTATCAAGCCTAATTAGTAGTAGGGTTAAGGGTTTAGTTGTTGGTGAGGATGTATTTAATGTTGTAGAGGTTATTAATAAGGTATGTAGGAAGTTTAAGGTTCCTGACTTAATAGTTGCGAGTATTGATATAGCTCTTCACGACCTCATATGTAAGTACTTAGGTATACCACTCTATAAATTACTTGGGGGTAGGATTAGTGGTAAGGTAGCTAAACCTTCATCGTTAATACCTCTACTCTCGCCTGAGGAGGCAGCATTAGTTGCTGAAGATTATGTAAAGAATGGTGTGACCGTACTTAAGATGAAGGTAGGTGATGAACCATCACTAGATGTTGAGAGGGTTAGACGTATTAGGGAGTTAGTAGGTGATAAGTTAATACTTAACTTAGATGTTGGTGAGAGTTGGGGTACTGCTAAGAGGGCTTTAAAGATTATAAAGAGTTTAGAGAGGTATTGGGTTGACTTCATAGAACAACCAGTACTAGCTCACGATATAGATGGGTTGAAGGAGGTAACTAGGAATACAGATATAACCATAGTTGCTGATGAGAGTGTACGTCCAGAGTTCATAATGAAGATAGTTTATGAGAAAGCTGCAGATATGATAGCGTTAAAACCGTTAAACCACGGAATAATAACTAGTAGGAAATACGCACTAATAGCTAATGAAGGAGGGCTAGAATGTAATATAGGGACATACGTAGCACAAACAGGAATCCTAGACGCTGTAGGACTACACCTCTACTTCTCAACACCAAACATAACAGTAAGTGAAGTAGGTAGATCACTACTACTACTAGAGAACAACCCAGCAATAGGTATCAAAATAGAGAATGGAGTCCTAGAAGTATTTAACGAACCAGGCCTCGGCGTTAAAGTAACAGTATAATGCTTAAGTCACAAACCATACCTTAAGTCCCCTCTTTACACACAACCCACTTAATCTTTAACCTACATCAATCACTATAAAATAATAATCTAATCCTTAGTGTACTAAGTAAATTTAAGAAACTATTAATTCGTTAGTAGAGGTAATTAAGGGCCCGTAGCTCAGCCAGGATAGAGCGCCGGCCTCCGGAGCCGGAGGACCCGGGTTCAAATCCCGGCGGGCCCGTAATTCTTTCAACGACTGAAGCTGTAAGTAGAAGTACTTTAAGAATTACATGTTGACTTAGATCGTTATTAAAGATACGTACTCTACTGTAATTAGTTTATGAAGTTAGGTTAATTAAATTTATGAATACCCATCAAGAAATATTTTCTCATGTTATGAAGAGGTGGTGAATTTTCCTTGAGTATTTTCTTATTCCATCATCTCTTAGTTGGTAATTATGTTTTCCTTGTTATGGATTGATAATGAGTTATTAATGTTTGGTGTGGTAAGCTTGTGAGAAAATTTATTAGTTTTAGTGTGGAATTTAGTTCCGGTTCGGAATTGTGGGATTATTTGACCTTCGGCCTAAGAGTAGGAGGGAGGATTTATTTGATAGGGAGAGGGAGTTAAGTGAGCTTTATAGAGGTGTTGAGCGTGGATATCCTGTTGTAATAGTTCTTGGTGTTAGGAGAATTGGTAAGACTAGTATATTGAGGGTTTTCTTGAATGAAGTGGATGGTGTTTATATTGATATGAGGGGTATTGTTAGGAGGAGTGACCTTGAAGTTAGGTTGACAGATTCTCTCACTTCATCTTTAGGTAGGTTAAGACGTTTTCTTGAGGGGATTCGTGGTGTGGAGATTTCTGGGTTGTCATTAGAGATTAGGTGGAGGGGGAGGGATTCAGTGAGTTTAGCTGGGCTCTTAACTGAGGTGAATAGGAAGGGAGGGAGGTTTGTGGTGGTGTTAGATGAGGTTCAATCTGTTAGACCGCCTTTATCTGCGGAGTTAAGGAATTTAATAGCTTATACTTACGATAACCTTGAAAACATTACATTCATCCTCGCAGGTTCTGAGGTTGGGTTGTTAAGAGACTTCCTAGGTTATGAAGAACCAAAATCACCTCTCTACGGGAGGGCAGTGTATGAGGTAGTGGTTGAGAGGTTTAGTAAGGAGGAATCTAGGGAGTTCTTAATGAGAGGGTTTAGAGAGGAAGGTGTATCACCCCCACCAGAAGTAATAGATGAGGCAATAAACTTCTTCGACGGTATTGTAGGTTGGCTTGTATTGTTCGGTAGGAGATATGTTGATGGATTTAGAGATGTAGGTATTGTTAAGAATATGGCGGTGGAGTTAGCTGTAGAGGAGTTAAGTAAGTTAAGCCCTAGGGAGAGGATGGTGCTTAAAGCAGTAGCTAGTGGTTGTAAGTCATGGAGTCAAGTACGTAGATTCATAACTGAGAAATACGGTCTAACAATCCCTAACGCCACATTAACAAGACTAATAAATAAATTAGAAAAACTAAGCATAATCAAAAACTACGACTTCCAGGACCCAGTATATAGAGAGGCAGCTAAGAAAATCACTTAAAATCATAAGTATGACTAAATAAAACTCAAACAATCTCCCAATAATTATAGGCAGTAGAAGATGTCTGAATACTCAATAATGTTATAAAGGATTAATAAGATAAGATGTGAATAACATTTAATTTCATCTTCACCTTAAAGAATATGTCAATTAACCTTAAACCAATACATATCACCTCTACTCATAACTCAAAGACCAGTATTAACCTATAGGTATCACTGATTTAAATCGATATATGATGTTGAAGTATGTTCAGATTATCTAATAATGGAAGTTTTAATGTAGATGGAATGCAGTATTACCTCTATTCACTCTCCCTAAACTTATCCTCATTAGTAAACTTCCATATACCTCTCCGTGGGTAGATTATTTGGATACCGAGCTCTTCAGCTAAGTAATCACTAATTAATACCTCATCAATATAGGGATTTACTACTGTATTCACTTTTACCTCTCTACTCTCTATCGGGAGTAATAACTTTCACAATAACTGATTGAGGTATTATATAACCCTCAACAACACCGCCACCGGTCTCGAAAGTAGCAATTACTGTATTTGATTGTGGGTGAGGCCATAAATTAAGTTCTTCAGCTACTGATACCGGTAAAGCTATGTCCGGGAAATCACTCATAAAACCAGTATTTACAATACCTCTGACTACTACCTCCCTACCACTACCTACAGACCTTAGTAGAAGTCTAACTCTTACTGGCAGGTTTCTCACCCTTAAGGATAGCTACTATCTCCTCCTTAGAAATTGGTGTAAACTCTATCCTCATTAAACTCTTAACCTCCTTAATCCTCATATAACCAATACGTATACGTCTCAATACGAACCCTGAAGTTATTGGGTAACCACAATTATATTTCCAAATCTAACTACTGGGGATACCATCACTCATTCAGGAGTTTAAATTTATTCAAGGTCTATGATGTTAAGTCCTAACTTCTTAAGTTCCTCTTTAACTACTAGTACTTCATCTTTAAGTACGTAGAATTCAACTGTATCACCATCCTTCTTACATATATCTACTGCAACATAAGGTTCTAAAAACTGTATAAAAGCCTGTATAGTTGTTTTCCTCATCCAATTAGTCCATCCATACTTAAACTTTACCTTACTAACATCACTCCATGGAATACTAACCTCTAATCTACGTTTAAGTCCGTACAGTACTGTAATACCATCATTACAGATCCTCACATAGAATGGAGCTGAACTTCTAGCAGAGTAGATAGGTATTATTAGGAATGATATGAGGATCCAAAGTACTATTAATATTATGGAGGCAAATGATGGTAAATCAACTACCTCATCACCATATCGTACATAGCAATAGAGTAAACCTCTATCACAGTAGGAAGGACTTAAACTACAGAGAGAATCACATCTTAGTAAGTCATATATGTAGATGTATGTAGCAATGCTAGAGGCTACTACACCCATAATAATTATTATTAAGTCGAACTTCACGTAAGAACTAATTTCAGGAGTATAATCTCTAACTCAGAATATAGTACCTAAAGTAGGTTTAACACTAATCTCCTTATACTTCCTTACGGACCTAGACCTAAGGTAGTAGAAGAGATTATTCATACAACCCATCCATAAACCCCATATTAACCCGGCAATTATGCTTTCTTCAATAGATTTAGGTTCAATATACCCTAGATAACTAGGTAATATCGTAAATACTAAAACCCAAGTAAGAATGCCTAGCAAGATGTAGGAAATGAAAATCTTAAGTAATGAAGATGATGATTTACTCACTAAACCACCCATCGACTGTTTTTATGATTTAATTTAGATTTTTATGAGATTCTTAGCCTAAATTAATCCTAGTTTAAAATTACTTGATTGTAATTGTCTTTATGTAGATACTAACCACTATTAATAGTAATCCTGTGAGTGATAGTATTAGACCGTTTCTTAAACCTATAAAATCGTAGTATGGTATGTTTAGGATGTAGTGTTGGACTTCTACGTCTCTCAACTTTAGTGTAGGGTATGGTACAGTGTAGTTGAAGGTATAGGATATCGTTGATCCAGTTAAGAACTCATCAATTACTAATCCTTGAGCAGGTATTAAACTAAAGTTTAGGTATTTATACTTCAAGAAGTTCTCAAGTACTTTAAACTCTGTCTTACAACTAAATAATCCATACTCATCAGCTACGCAACCACCATCCACCCTAGGTATGTTTTGAGAGAGTATTAATGTACATTCATCATCACATCCGTAAACCTCTACAATTATGTCTAACGATGTATTCCTCAATAACTTACGTCCTGAGAGGGCTACCCCGATGAAGTTTCCACCACTACAGTTACTCCACGGTATACTTAAGGTGTAGACGTAGTTAGCAGGTCTGCTAACTCCCCCATCCTTCACGTAAATCATATTCAAAGGTATACTTACAGTACTAACGTAGTTACCAGGCCATAGAGTTTCGAATTTATAGATAGGGATACTTACTATAATATCTCGATATGCGGCTCTCACACCATCATAATATATAAAGCATAAGCCCGTTATGAAGGAAATCATACCCAGTATGAATAATGTTATGGGTAGGTATTGGTTGAAGGACTTCATAAACATCATATCTAAAGTGAGTTAATGAGTTATAAGTGTTACTGAGGATTTGATGCACATACAGTATTTAAAATCACTGTTTTCCTAGAGTTGAATAAGTTCCAATTAACCTTAACTTTATACTCGGTCTCTAACATCCTTAAGACTTCCTCAAGTAGTTCTAAGCCTTCAATAACCTCATCACATCTATAGAGTTTAAACTTAGTTAGTGG
>JAJHRE010000023.1 GCA_020832985.1 Desulfurococcaceae archaeon
TAAAGGCGTATAAGGAGTATGAGGAGAAATTCCTACAACTTACAAGTAAGCTTAATGAGATAGGCCTCCACCCACGGAGGCTTCAGAAGTATAAAGCTGAGGTAATTAGGGGTAAGCCTGTAGCTGAGGTAGTGGAGGAGATAATTAATGACTACATCAGTAAGGGGGAGACCTACGGGAAGGAGAATATAGTAAGGATAATTAAGTCATTAGTTAATGAAGATGTTGAGAAGAGGGATAAGGAACTTATAGCTGAGATGGAGAAAATAACTAAGGAACGTGACGTACTCCGTAGACGTATAGTTGAGTTAGAGAGGCAGCTTACACAGCTAGAAACAGAACTACATCTAAAAACTCTAGAATTTAATTCAGAGGTTGCTAAGGATAGAGAAATCTCAGAATTAAGGCATAGGTTAAGAAAACTTACAGAATATCTAAGTAGTTTAGAGGAGCAAATAACAAACATGACTAAACATATAGATAGTCTAAAGGAGGCATTCAACCTACTGTTTAACGGTAAGTACTTAATGGTGAGATCTATTAGAAAATTATCACTTGAAGAGATCTTAAGGTCCTCTCAGACCTTAGGTAATATAAGGGAAGGTGAAGTAGTATTCGTTAAAGAATTACGTGAACTTAGGGAAGACTTAGTAAAACTCATCAACACATTAAAACTAAAGATACTAATACCTAAACCACCTGAAGAATCTAAGGATGTAGAATATTATCAGGTAGTGGTATATCCATGTAGAGACTATATAGAAGTAAGTGATGATATAGTCCTAATACCTAAAGAAGTAATTAACGAACTAGAAAAGTATGAGGAGGAACTACGTAAGAAGCTTATGAGGAAGAACGAATTCACTCTTGAGAAACTACTAAACCTTATTGAGGAATATAGGCTAGAGAGGACAACTAATATCTCTAGCAACCATAACTAAGTTGACGACGACGTTTCTTCTAATTTAATAGTAGTTAACTGATTTAATAGTTATAATCTCTTAATTAAATAGTGAGGTTATAATACCAGCTTAAAAATACTTTAAAATCTCTTAATACGTAGATACTGTTGAAAGCGTGGTATAGGTTGAGCTCTAATGATGAAACTAAAGTTATCCTTAATAGGATAGCTAGTGTAGGTGTCTTGAGACCTACTACCAACGTAAGTATAGTTTTAAAGTATTTAGGATTTGAGGGTATTGATGAATCTTTACTCAATGATTTAGTTAATAGGGGGTTCTTAAAACGTAGCTTTATAGATAAATTACTAGCATGCCCTAGATGTGGTTCTTTATCAATTATAACAAAGTATAGCTGCCCTAGATGTGGTAGTATAAACTTAGAGAAGACTAGGATAATACAGCATGTAGAATGCGGTTATACTGATAGTGTTATTAAATTTCTAAGACCAGATAATACCTTAATATGCCCTAAATGTGGTAGGGAAGTTAACGAGAGAAACATGAAGGTTTACATTCAATTCTTCGAATGCCTATCATGTGGATTCAAGACATCACAGCCCAATATAGTACATATATGTGGTAATTGCGGTAATATCTTTAAACCTATAGATGCTACACTTAAGCCAGTATATATTTACGAGTTAAGTGATAAAGGTAAAGAATTAATTGGGAAATAGAGCTACATACTGAAGGCAGTGTATACCTCTGAATAACTTCAACCGTGAAGTTCTCAGATATGCGTGGTTATGAAGTATGTTGAAGTGATGACTTAACTACTAATGAATAATTGTAGGGTATTAGGTACTACTATGCTTAATAAGATATGAATTACTATGAAGTTTAAAGCAGATAGTGTTAGCACGTATGAGAACGACCTAGTAATACTACCCTCAACGCATTTACCGTATGCTAACCCGGAAACTAACGCTATCACTACTGATGTATAGTACAGTAGTGTGTACATAAGCTCTACATTAGGCTTAGCAATAAAGGTAGCTACGGTAATATTCAAGGAATTCATAATTAACAGTAAAAACATGACTGCGAAATCATATACTATTATGACTATTAACAGTAAAATTAGATACTGTCTTAAAACCCTCCTCCTGTAATTCCTATATGAGCTTATATTACTTAATATAGTAGAAGCCCTATCTAACACATCAACAGCTTTTCCACCACTTTCCTCAGCTATAGAAAGTATCTTTAATATGTAGGTGAACTCCTCACCTAAGTCATTCTTAATAATTCTTATAGCTTCATCCAGGCTATTACCCAACGCAATTATGTTTAGGAACTTCTCAATAACATTTCTAAAGTAACCCTTCAAATTCGGTAGTGTTAGTGATATTGACTCATATAATGCAGTACCGGATTTAATATATGTTGAAACACTAAATATAAAATCAGTTATTTGACTCTCTATAGACTTAAACTTCTTAACCTCACTCCTACTTAATATAGTTAATACAGTATACGTTATGATTAGGAATAAAGATATTATGACGGTATAGGAGTAACCGTAAGGGATGACTAAATATGATATCTTAAACACCTTTGCATACCCTATTCCTATCAAGTAAGTGGTTAAAATTATGAGGAATGCTAATGAGGTTACTAAAGACGTTAGTATTCTAAATCTCATCATAATTGAACCACACTCATCACGTAATCGACAAGTATGTAGTATGCTAGAGATGATGTAGGGACTATCAATAATGTAGTGATTATCATTAGGAGGTATGGGTCTAAAAGACCGAAGGGTGCTAGAGTTGATGTTGACGCAATGATTGAAACTATTAAGGGGAATATCAGAGCTATTACTACGAAAGCCTCAGATAGTATGCTTACGTAGTCTATCACCTCCTCCATCCTCGAACGAATATCGATGAAGTAATTATCTATTAAGTAATTAATAACTGGTAAGACGTCACGACCACTCCTACTAACATTACCTATGGTGATGAGGAGTGAGGCAAATGATTTACAAGGTGTTATTGATGCTACATAATGAAGTACTTCATCTAAATCCTTACCTAGGTATACTTCATTAGCTATTAACTCTAATTCAATGTTAAAGTCCCTCAACTCCTCAAAATCCTTAAGTCTGATGAGAGCTTTAGTAATTCCTAATCCAGCAACTATAAAGGTTGAGAGGAAGTAGAGAAGTCTAAGATATTTAGATTCTAACTTAAACCCTCTATTAGCATAGATCAGCTTAGGTATTAACAATATCATCAGTAATGATGTTAGAATTACTAAGGATGTTACGAGTAACGTAGTTATGATAGCATTAATTAAAGTGGTTATCATATTAAGTATTATTAGACTCATCACAGCTACTACAACAGTAATTACTACCATGATACGTACTACTATTTCTAAGTATCTTCTTAAGGAGGTAGTTATGCCGGAGCCTACAACGTATTTCTCAAGCTCTGTAAATCCGAAGTACTTGATCAACTTATTAAGTAGTTCAACTAGGTAGTTCGTAAGGTCCTACCTCCGACTCAGCTACTAAGTAGAGTGTTGCCCAATCAGCTCTATATGCCCTAACGATATTTCGAAGTTCTGAAATACTTACTTTACGTTTAGCTAACCACTTCATTAATGTAGCTCTCCTTAAAAGGTCGTTGAATACGTCATCATAACTGACCTGCCTTCTCTCAGCTATTGCTTTAATAACGTGGCTATGGCCTGTGAAGACTATAGAGTCGTTACTCCGAACCCATCTGAACACGGTACTTAGGATTATATCCCCAGTTCTAGGGTCTAAACCCTCAACTTCCTTAACTTCAAGAACTCTCCTACTGACCCCTTCACCAACTTCAACCTTACCTAAGCCTACATACACCTTAACTAGTTGTAGTAAGTATTTAGGTATGTTGAATGGTTCAGCTAATAACCTCCTAAATGCTGTCCCTACATCATCAGCATGGATCGTTGCTAAACCACCATGACCTAAACTAATAGCTTGGAAGAATGTGTATGCTTCCTCACCCCTAAGTTCACCAACGATTATTACGTCAGGTCTCTGTCTTAAAGCGTTCTTAAGAAGTTCATAGAGTGTGACATTTACAACACCTTCCTCAGTAGAAGTTCTAGTGATTAATGAGATCCAATTCTCATGACCGAACAAGTTCAATTCTGGAGTTTCCTCTATCGTAATTACTTTAATCTCCGGTGGTAGGAGTAGTGCTATAGCGTTAAGTAATGTTGTCTTACCAGCTGCTGTAGGACCTACTATTAAAGTACTCTGTAAATTCTCTACTAACATCCATAAGTATGCAGCTACTAAAGGGTCTAAGGTCTTCAAATTTATTAAATCAATGACCGTGTATGGCTCTGCCCTAAACTTCCTTATAGTGAATGTAGAACCTCTCCTAGCTACTACATCAATAGCTATGTGGACTCTAAAACCCTCAGGCATTATCATACCATCGACCATAGGTTTAGCAATACTTACCTCTAAACCAGCTCTAAACAACAACCTACGTATAATCGACTCTAAAACCTTAACATCATTTATGACTATATTAGTCCTTAACCACTCATAAACATTATGGAATACGTATATAGGTATGTTAACACCACTACACACGATATCCTCTAACTTAGTATCTCTAATTAGGGGGTCTATTATCGAGTACCCTATCAAATCTCTAGCAACGTAATATGAAATCTTATCAACTACTACCTCATCACCTACCTTAATACCTAAATTACTAGTTATGATACCCTTAACGACTTTAATACCTTCCTCAACATTAGTTAAACTTCTTAACTCCCTACTTACTGAGATATTCTCAAAAATCCTCTGCTTAATAATACTTAACAGATTTCTCTCCTCATCTGATAATGTAGGTTCTATAACATCATATACCCTCTGATTAGACTTATCAACATATATTAACGCATATGAGTAATCCTTAATTAGCGGGTAGAAATCAAGGACTTTAACCTCATCATATCTTAAATCTCTAATTACTGATACACCCTTAATAACTTCCCCGACTTCAGACCTCCTTAATCCTTTAAACTTCCTCCTAATAAGGTCTAACATGTTTAATCCCTAAGTCACTGCGAAGACGTATGAAGCCTCATAACCTTTAGCAGTAGTCACCTTAGCTATATACACACCACGTGGTAGTAACATCTTCAACTCAACACTAACTTCAGCAACGTCCCCACCCCTAATAACAACACTACTTAAGTTCTGAGCTAGTGTCAGACCTGAAGATCCGTTAATAATATACACAGGACCTACCCTAACATCATTATTTACTAAATTCCTAACATAAACTTTTACTATATTACCCTCAATACTTACTGCCTCTATCTTAACCCTCTCACTTAAGAAAGGGGGTTCAGAAGGTGTTTGAGAGACTGTTGATGAAACCCAGTTCCAGAGTATTAATGAAGTAGCTATGGATATCAGTATTAAGAGGACTGTAGCTATTATCGGCGATACACCTTTCACTTAAATACACCATAAATTTAGCAATTATAGAAAATTTAATCTTTGAGGTTTAACACCCCGATCCGTAAATATGATTTTAAATTCTGACAAATTCTTCGAATAACACCCCACTCTGTAATACTCTGTAGTTCATGGCTATTTCAACAGCTTCTCTAACTAAGACTATCTTAGCTAGCATTGCTACAGTCTTCAACGTGTTTGAATCTTCAATAACTCCTAACCTAATTATTAGATCTGCGATATATGCTAACGACTTATAGATCTCCTCATCAACTTGAATAATCACTATAGAATCTACCTTCTGATCCCTCCGTACTAAGACTGAGTAGTAATCACTTATATAGGATATAGCATCATTTATTAACACGTAAATTAAGTTACCGTTACTTAATAATAACTCCTTAAGAACTTCTACACCCTTACTGAGGTCGTTAATGAATGTGATATCATTCTTAAATATGTTGTACCTAGCTATCACATCCGCATACCTTTGAGGTATATCGTTAACTACTATATACCAGTGATAATTCATGAAAGCCTTCTTAAGTATTTCAACACCTACGTGAAAAGTGTATGTGTATGGATTACCTACTAGTAATATAATTGCTGACCTCGGTAACTTCGTCAATAACTCGTAGAATATATCAGCCAATACTAACACCTACATATGTAATCACTACCTAAGACAGGTCTTCTCATTCTTTAAAGCTTTTATCAACTCCTCAGATATGTTGTAACAACCAATACCTCTCTTGATTAACCCCTTACTTACTAATCTATTAATTACTTTAGCTGGTTCTTGAACACCGTATAAGGCTTTTAACTCCTTCAAAGCTACTAACTCACCAACAGATCTATACCTTATGAAGTAATTAAGAGTTATAGCTTCATCTCTAGAGAGGTTATCAATAACCTCCTTAACCCTAATATCCGTACTCAATAATATCCCTAAATTATAATATATTAAACCACTCATAAGTATTACTTTATGATTTAATACTTACGTTAAGAATGTTGAGTTTACTAAATGATGTCCATCCTAAGGATGACTTCATACATGATATGCAGTGATGCGGGGGTTAAATTTAAAAGGTTTAAGCCCTACATATGTAGGGGGTTGGGGGGCTATGAGTACTGTACATACTTTATTAAACTATGAAGGAAGGAGTAATTACAGAGTAGCTGGTAAGCATGTCTTCGGTAATCTATATGATTGCGACCCTAAAATACTATCAGATGCTGATTACCTAGTTAAAGTTGCTGTTGAAGCCTCTAGAGAGGGGAATATGACTTTATTAGATGTTAAGTATTGGAAGATAAGTCCAGGTGTAAGTGTTGTTGCGATAATTTTAGAATCACATATAACTATACATACATGGCCTGAATATTGTTTTGCAACAGTCGATGTATATTCATGCGGTCATCACACACGTCCTGAAGATTCTTTCAAATATATCGTTAAAGCGTTAAAAGCTGAAAGATATGAGTATAAAATAGTTGATAGGTCATTGTATTAATTAAAAATATTTTTTTAAGCTTCAAACAACTTATTTTAAAAATTTTTCTAGATTATTATGTGAGGGTTTATTAACCTCAGAAGTATATTTAATTAGGAGGGTATAGGGACGTTAGAAGGCCCTCCAACCCCCGCGGTGATTGGGGGTTAGGAAGATATTAAAATTAAAATACCCCCCAACACCGCTACAATCACCTTATATACGCTTTCACACTATCTAGAAACTCCATACCTAACCTATAGGACCCGTAAGTAGATATATAGACCGTTTCTCAGTAGGTGGTGGTTCATTGACTTTCATATTCATAGATTTAGACTCTCCTAACCCTCAACACGCTTCCCCACAGCGGGGGGAGAAAACTGTTAGTTGGTTAAAACTCATATACTAACACTTTACCCTCATTTAATAACTTCATAAGCCTTGAAATAAGCCTCTTAGGTAGTGGTATAGTCCCGTAATCAAAATAGGGACTTAAATCAACTTTATGAAGACCTCATATACCTTACTGACGTTCTCAACATGCTGGTAGACCTTAACCCATACACACTTTCCAGAAACCTCACAATCACCCCTCTATAACCTCCGCAAGGACCGTTTAACATGTTCTTAGGACATATAAGCTATTACAGATTTGATGATAAATTTAAGTATCTGTGAATACTTGTGATTACTTATGCTCTTGATTAAGGTTTAATGTCTAGGTTCTATAATTACTTAAACCTTATGATCCGTACGTAGTGAGGTGTAGTGAGTAGTGATGAGTGTATACCCTCAGATGGGAGTCTCATGACGTTAGGCTCGACTGGAACCCATAAGGTGTGAGCGAAGCTAATGAACCCACACCAAGGTCCAACTCCGTCAACGAAATTATAGGTAGATACCGTTAACGGAGGGACGCATTAACCACCCCTACAACCTTTAGTAAGTTAAGGATTTTAAAGTATATTTACGATACTTTAAATGACGTGCTGATGAAGGTTGGAGTTATCGGTGGTGGTATAGGTGGTCTTTACGTAACTCTTAAGATTATTAAGTACTCTGATGTAGAGTTGTTTGAGGAACACAATGTTGTAGGATACCCTAAACATTGTACTGGCTTAATTAGTGAGAAAGTACTTAACCTCATAGGTAACGGTATCCGGGATTACGTATTAAATAGATTTAACATGTACACATTGATACATGACTTAAGACCTAATAAGCACTTGGAACTTAAGTTTAGTAGTTATGTGTACCTCATAGATAGACCTAAGGTTGAGGAACGCTTAAGTGATGAAGTTCAAGACCGTGGAGGTGTTATTCATTTAGGTATGAAGGTGACTTCAGTAGATCCTTCAGAAGCGTTAATAATAGTTAATGACTCACTTAGACGTAACTACGACATCGTGGTTAATGCTGAAGGTGCTAAAGCACATATCTCAAGAACTTATAATCTATGTTCGGAGGTTAACTACTTACTAGGGTTGCAGGCAGTTATAAAATGTAGGAATGAGTTAGACCATCCGTACGTGATCTTCGGTAGTGATGTAAGTAGGGAGTTCTTCAGCTGGTTAGTCCCTATAGATGATGACCACGTGATTGCTGGATTAGCAGATAGCTCTAGAGACCTCTACCCTAAGTTAATGTATGTTGTGAGGAAGTATTTAATCAGAAGGTATTGGTCTGGTCCTACATCTTTTAAGGAATTCTTCGGTGGTTTAATACCTATGTCAACACCATGTAGACAAGTTGTTGAGAGACTCGTAGGGGTTGGAGATGCTGTCTCTATGACGAAACCGTTAAGTGGTGGGGGTATATACGCTATAGCTCATCAAGCGAGGATGTTGGAGGAATCCTTCAGGGGTACTTCAACTATTGATGAAATTATTAGAAGGTATGAACGTAGGGTATTAAAACTTATAACTAATCTAAAGCTTCAACACATACTTCGGAAACTCTTAACTATGAAGTTTAATAGTATGAGTGATTTTGTGGGGTATGTCATTGATTCTGGGGTTAATAGTATTACATTAGCAGACTACGATACTTACGTAGTCGATGTATCTAGGATTAATGATATCTTCAAACTAATTAAGATGTTATTACTTAGCATTATATAGAGTACTCGAAACACTTAAATAGCATTTCCTACATAGTTAATCACCCTTTAATAATTTTATCACCTATTTAGATTTGGTGTAGAGGGTGAAGTGTGATGTATGCTGCGTGAATGATGCTATCATCCTTCAGAGACATACTGGTAGGTACTTATGTAGTAAGTGCTTTATAGATGATGTGAAGTCACGTATCTTAGATGAGGTGAGGAGGTATGAGATGTTTAGAGGTAGTGATAAGTTACTCTTAGCGTTATCAGGTGGTAAGGATAGCTTTGTATTATTTGATGTGGTGTCAAGTATTCATGATGTTAGTAGGTTAGGTGTCATAACGGTAGTTGAAGGTATTGTAGGTTATAGTAGGGATGAGGATATTACCTGGATTTTAAGTGGGTGTAAGGAGTTAGGAGTAGATTATATTAAGACCTCTATAAAGGATGAACTCGGTTTCTCACTCACCGAGCTCGTCGACCTATCTAATAAGTTAGGTGTTGATGTTAGTCCCTGTACATATTGTGGTATGATTAGGAGGAGAATTATCAATAAGTATGCTAGGGAATTAGGT
This sequence comes from Desulfurococcaceae archaeon, assembly GCA_020832985.1. Lineage (GTDB taxonomy): Archaea > Thermoproteota > Thermoprotei_A > Sulfolobales > NBVN01 > CAZZLT01. The sequence continues at coordinate 9,618 of JAJHRE010000023.1, forward strand.
TATGATAAGGTAGTAACTGCTCATAACTTAGATGATGAATCACAAACCGCATTGATAAACATATTAAGAGGTGATTTAAGTAGGTTGATTCAGTCACATCCTAAAGGACCTAAATTAAGTCCTCTCTTCATAAGGAGGGTAAAACCTCTTAGGAAGATTTATGAGTGGGAGTGTGCTCTATACGCTTACTTGAGGGGATTTAAATTTCAAGAAGTTGAGTGTCCCTACATAACTACTAGACCTACGCTGAGGGCTAAGGTTAGAGAATATCTTTACAGGTTAGAGGCTGTTAAGCCTGGAACCCTCCTAAGGTTCCTAAACATTATTGATGATTTAGTGATGAAATTCTTAGAGAACGCTAATAGATTACCGGACCTACCTACATGTAGGTTATGTGGTGAACCTACAGCTTATAATAGGAGTCTATGTAAGACCTGCGAACTACTTACTAGAGTAGGTGTTATAAGATGATTGTTGATAGGAGTCTATGGTCTAAAAAGAAGGAATTCATGTTGAGGAGGTTATTAGAGGATCAGGATATAGGATACTTAGATGAGGAATTATATGATATCCTGTTAGAGTTCTTCAGGAGAGAGGGTACCTTCACTATAAGTTCATGTAGTGGTAGGGTAGTATTTATTGATGCTCAAATGCCTTGGGTAAGGGAAGGATCAACCATAATCTTCAAAAAACATAAACCCATAACTGTAGAGGAATGCTTAGACATCATTAATAAACCAATACTACATAATCTCTGGATGATTGTTACTGGACCCATAATACATGCATCAACAGCTTCATTAAGAGAAGCACGTCTCATAACATCTATCGCTAGAACTGCTGGCTTTAAACATAGCGGTATAATCAGTATTAGACGTGATGGAATAATAATCGAGTTAAAAAGTGGTATAGGTGTGACACAGATAATTAAATCAGGTAATACTATCTTAGTAAATACAGACCGGATTAATGAGTTAGTAGAGATATGTAATAAAGTATTATTGAAGGGGAAGGAAAGGTTATACCGTCTTAAAGAACTACTAATAAAGTATAGAGAAGTTACCTAAATGTAAATGTTGCTACTAATTTATGGAGCCGGGGGCGGGATTCGAACCCGCGAATAAACGGGTATCTATGACTGACTCACTGCAGCCCGCCGCCTTAGGCCGCTCGGCCACCCCGGCTCAATAAAATAAAGTCCTCAAAACTTTTAAATCTTTCAACACCCGTAACTACTTATAATTGAATCCCTCGCCCTCCTAATGAGAGAATTAAAACATGTTATCTGAAGTAGGTATTTATATACCATTTAAATAATAACTCTCATGTAATACCGTGTTTGGTGAGGATTGTGGGTTACAGTAAGAAGGTGTTAAGAGATGCTTTAGTAAGACTTAAGGAAGCAGGCGTTGAGGGAGTCATCATAGGTAGTACTGTACTAATGCTTTACTTGAATATTGATGAATTCGAAGATGATGTTGATATTTTCGTAACTAATTTCAGTCCTTATGCTGATGAAGAACTAGTTAGGAGTATAGCTGTGAAACTTGGTTGTGAGTTATCTCAGAATGAGTGGGGGACCCCATCACTCTACTGTAACTTCAACGATAATGAATTAACTATTGACCTCCATGAAAACGTACTCGACTTATTCATCCCGGAGAACATTATAAAATCTGCTAGGGAGGTTAAACTACTGGATATTAAAGTTAAATGTATTAGTATTGAGGATTACATAGTTTTGAAAGCACGTGCTGGTAGAGATCATGATTTAGAAGACCTCAAAGTAATTTCCGATATGGTTAGAAGAGGTGATTTAAAATTGAATATTAACTTAATTAAGGAGAGGATTAAGAATGAGTTCCCTGATGAAGAGAAATTAATAATAAACAGACTTAAGACCTCAGGATTAAAGGTCTAAATATTCAAGTAGTATAAATGATTCTTAATGGTGAGTAATCTTTAATTACAAATCTTAAACCGGCTAAGACTTCACCGCCCTCCTTCCATAAGTCAAATATGTATCAACGCTGAGAAGAACGCCGATTACAGAGTTTGGATATGTAGGACTATGTAAACATTCATTAGAATAAGTAAGTCCTGTTACCTAAACTACTGTTTTGAGTTTTATATATGTTTACATTTTGATATCGTCTAGTTCTAGTTTACAGTAAGAGCTCTATATAAAACTGTATAAAGCTTTATGAAGCTTAAGCCCCTTTCTTACCACCGAATTTCTTCTTAGGTCTTAAGTTCTTACTCTTACATCTACGGCATTTAGTAGCTCCTAAAGGATTAAGAGCCCCACATCTCCTACACACTAACTTATTATGTAATCTCTCCTCAACGATCTTAATCTTAACAGGGTCTGTTATAGGCATGTACTGACACCTACACTACATCCATACCTTTGAACTACTTACTACTTCACATTTTTAAATCTTATTAGGTGTTACTTAAGGTTATTTAGATGTAAAACTTATATATTCTAAGTAATAGATACCTGTGAGTGATTTAAATGTTTGAGGAGGAATGGTGGGAGGAAGAGGAAGAAGAATGGTGGGAGGAAGAAGAGGAGGAATGGGAGGAGGAATGGTAGGATAAGGCAGAACCTAAGTTAGTTTTTAATTAAAGTAATCCTGCTTTAAAATCATCCTTTAATTGTAACTTTAAGTAGTTTGTTAGTATGATTATTAAGGTGTTGTGATGGTTAGGATTGCAGTGATAGACTACGACGTATGTAGACCTAGTAAATGTAATTTAGAATGTGTACGTTTCTGCCCTATTAATAAGTCAGGTTCTAAAGCCGTAGAATTATCTGAGGTTAAGAATGGGAAACCGATAATATACGAGGCGGTATGTGTTGGTTGTAGTATATGTGTTAGGAAGTGTCCTTACAAAGCTATAACAATTACTAACTTACCTGACGAACTTGAGAAGAGGTTAGTCCATAGGTACGGTATTAACGCATTCAAACTCTACGGACTACCTACACCAATTAATAATAGGGTTTTAGGTATTGTCGGTAAGAACGGCATAGGTAAGACAACAGCTGTTAAGATACTATCTGGGGAACTCATACCTAACCTAGGAATCCTAGATACTAAACCATCATGGGATGAAGTCCTTAAGTTCTTCAGAGGTAGCGAGATATATCAGTACTTGAGTAAGTTAGTTAATAAGGACTTACGCGTAGTTCATAAAATTCAACATGTAGATATTATAAGAAAGTATGTTAAAGGTACTGTCAAGGATGTAATTAGTAGAGTTGATGAGAAGGGTATTACTAATGAAGTACGTAAATTTATAAATCTAGATAGTTGTTGGGATAGCAATATAAGTGAGTTAAGTGGTGGTGAACTACAGAAATTCGCAATTACTGTGGCATTATTAAGAGCTGCTGATGTTTACATATTTGACGAACCATCAAGTTATTTAGATGTTTGTGAGAGGTTGAGGGTTTCACAAGCTATTAGAGAGTTTACTAGGGGTAGTTACGTTATAGTAGTAGAACATGACCTAACAATACTGGATTACATCTCAGATTACGTCTCAGTAGTATATGGTGAGCCAGGTGTTTTCGGTATATTCTCTAAGGTGTACTCTGTAGGTTCAGGCATTAATAACTTCTTAATCGGGTACTTACCAGCTGAGAACATGAAGATAAGGACCGAATCTGTAGTATTTAGTAAATTCGGTAGGTCGTATGAGGTGAGGGCTGAGGATATATCTATGTCGTGGCCTAATCTGATGAAGTCCTTAGGAAACTTCAAGTTAAGTGTTGATGCTGGAAGTATTGCTAGAGGGGAAGTCCTAGGTATAGTTGGACCTAATGCTATAGGTAAAACTACATTCATAAGATTATTAGCTGGTGAGTTAGAACCTGATGAAGGGTACGTACCAACTACTGCCTTAAGAATTAGTCATAAACCACAGTACGTTAAGACAGAGTTATTTAAGTGGGAGACTGTTGAGGAAGCCTTTAAAGACCTCTGTAACTCATCCCAACTAGCATGTAGTGATTGGTTTCAAAACGATGTTATAAAGAGGTTAGGAATTCATAAACTACTGGTTAGGAGGATTAATGAGTTAAGTGGTGGTGAATTACAGAAATTCGCAATCGCCGTATCTCTAGCAACTGATGCAGATATCTACCTACTGGATGAACCGTCAGCTTTCATAGATGTTGATGAAAGATTAACTGTATGTAAAGCTATTAGGAAGGTTATTGAGGTGAGGAAGGCAGTAGCTTTTGTAGTAGATCATGACCTAACAGTAATAGATAATATCTCAGACAGGATTATAGTCTTCAAAGGCATTCCAGGGGTTATGGGTAGGGCTTCAAGTCCTACAAGTCTAAAGCATGGTATGAATGACTTTCTTAAGGAGTTAGGTGTTACTTTTAGGAGGGATAGGAAAACAGGAAGGCCTAGAATAAATAAACCAGGTAGTTACTTAGACAGGTATCAGAAGTCCATCGGTGAGTACTTCTATGAGGCATACCTAGAGGAAGTGGAAGAGTAAGGTTAAAATCTAAGTCAGGCCTACCCCTGTAGTAAGGAGTTTAACTAGTTTAAAACTTTGTTTTAAGGTATTAGTATAGCTATCCCTATCAATACCACACCTATCAGTGCTAACATTAAGGTAAACTCCTTAACCCTTAAATTCACTAACCATTTACCTAATGATATTACACCTTTACCCACATAAATCATCAAAACAAGACTAACCAGGATGATACCTACTAATGCTACTACCTCAGAGTAAGTATTAATTCCTGAAACCCAGTTAAACCACCCTAAGATCTTTGTTAATACTTCAACCCCCACTACTGACACCTGAAATAATGTTTAAGGTAGAATACTTTAAAAGACTAGTCAGTAATTCACTAATTATTGTAAAATGGAGTGAGATAATTGATTTATAAATCTCTTAAAACCTCATCATACCTGAGTTCTAAGCGATTATCTCCTCATACCTCTTACTTTCCTAGTGGTTAAGTCTATTTCAGCCTCAATAGCATTTACCTTACTCTTTAACCCATCAACACTACTTATTAAATTATTTAATTCCTCTTGATTTAACGGGTTTTTCTCTAGGAATTCTAAACCATTACTTGTTAACTTGAGTTTTCTTGTTACCGCATCTGTTTCTATTAACCCCAGATATAAGAGTATGTTTATATCATCTCTTAATTGCTTACTGAAGGGTATCCCACCAATGGTTGTGAATGAGTACTTAAACTTAACCTTAGATTCAGTCTGTAGTAAATATACTAAGTTTATCAGTGCTTTTTCAGAGATGCTCTTTAGATGTTTTATAATGTAAAGTAATTTTATTTTTGATTCATCATTCCTTATACTGTCTATGGTGATGACAGGCCTTGTAACTATCCTTAGCTCCTTGGTCTGTTTTTGCTGCTGACTCATACCAACACCTACTTGTTACTACGTTTAAACTATTATAAGCCTAGTACTGACTTAACGTTTTGAAACACTTTATAAGTTAAGTGTTAATTAGGGGTTAAATGGATCTTGTAGAGTTCATTAGAGGTTTGACTTTACAGGTAGTCACTATAGCGTGGTTTATATTCGTGTTAGCATGGTTTGTTGGTTGGGCTTTAAAGGGGGCACCAGTACCTTTCTATAGACTGAAAAGGACTGGACAATCATTAGTTGAGGACGCTATAATCGCAGCATTTTGGTTAGCATTAGGTAGTTCTATCTTCTCTCTAATCTCCTACATAGCCTCCAACATAGCTCAACCAACACCCCCACCACCTCAACCTTAAGGTGTACTAATACATGAATGATGATATGCTATTATTAGCGTTTAGTCTAGCTATGTTAACATATAATTTAGGAATCCTCCTTTACTCACTTCCTATACCTATAAAATCTATTAAGAGATGGGGTTCTAACTTAATAGTGGATGCTATATCATCATCCATACTAATTTCATGCTTTACCTTAATTACGAGCTTAGCATCAAAGATTTTAAACATCCTAGGAAGTGATTGGAGCAATTATTTCATGTGGGTTAGTAGTAGGGTCGTATTAATATTCTCAGGTTTTTCAGTATTAACTTACATCTCAGGACTGCTTAAGTACTCATACATAGTCTCATTACTATCATCACCAATAAATGTAGTCCTAGGGTATTTATCAGCAGCACTCTCAGCTCTTAAAGTACTAGTGTTCTTAGGGTCCTTCATACTAAACTATTACAGTTACTTGATGCTCTTAGGGGTTATCCTATACTCGATACCGTTTCGAATAGGTAAGAGTGCTGGAGCCTACCTGATAGCTATGTCTATAGTTTTCTATGTGGGATTACCTCTAATGCCAGCATTCGTAGAGACTTTCCAATCATCTATAGGTAGTGTAAGCTTAGAATCTACTGAAATCTCCGGAAGGGTTATTGATTTATCCGGGAACGCCGTACCTAACGCTATAATTCAATTATACGAAGGTGATGAAGTTGTAGGAACTATACTGACTAATAGTCAGGGAAGGTTTGTCCTCGGTAATGGGTATGATTTACTACCTAAGAACTTCAGTTATAGGATATCCTTAGAACTTTATGGATTTACATTTATCACATCACCGGAGAACATCAGTAGTGACTTATGTGTAGGTAAGGAGTTATGTAGTTTAAACATAAGTGTTCCAGGACTTTTAACGACTGCTGGTGGGGCTTTACTAATACCGTTACCTACTGGTTCTAACGTATATGAAGTGATAGTTAGAGATAATGAGGTGAACTTTACATTAGTTACTAACCCTGACATACTACCTACAGAGTTATACATAGCCTATCCTAAAGGAACTAAGATAAATTACGTAGTAGTTAATGAAGAAGTATTTAGTTGTCAACCTATCACTGATTTCATATGGTATGATATAAACGTTAACTTATGTAGCGTATTAATATTAAGTAATGTGAGTAACGTTAGAGTGATTTATGAGAAGATATTTAGTGAGAAACCATCAGTTAGTGAGAGACGTATAATAAGTATGAGTGAGGTTTCATCATTTATAGCCACTATGATCTCTATAGGTATGGCCTTCATATACTCATTAGTATTCCTACCATCACTTTATCTAATATTACTTCTATCAATATCAGTATCTCTGGCTAGGTTCTTAGGCGGTAGGGGATTACCTATAAGGATCTTCTAGGTGGTTTATAATGGTTAAAATAGTGTACTTAGCATTAGTCTTAGGTAGTTTGTTAATAATGATAACTACAGCTTCTAACCATATTAAAATAATAACTCTATCAGTGATTATCTTCACATTAATCTATGAAATTTTAAGGAGTAGAAGAGAGGTAGCAGTTACTTAAACTCAAGAACATCAACCTTATACCATATAACCCTACCCTTAAGCAATTCCTCTACAAATCCCTTAACATTACCTTCAACTTCAATAAAGTATAATTCCTTAACAACCCTACTCCTAACGTAATTAAGTACCTTATACTTTGAGGCTATGTTACCGTATATTTCATTAGCTACAGAACTATCGTATGTAGTGAAGAATATCGAAGTCTTAACATATCCTTTATGTCCGGGGATCATACTGACACCTAATTAAGCAATTACAGATCTACTGGTAAGTTTTAAAACTCTAACTATCTACACTTACTTAAGTTTTAACTACCTTAACAAATATGTTGATGTGATTGTTAATTATTAATGATGGATGTAATTAAGGATCTTCTTATATAGTATCTTAATGTTCTCCACTTCATACCTGAATACTTCCTCAACATCAATGTCATGAGAAGTCAGCCTATCTAAGTTTTCTATAACCCAATCACAAGCTAAAGATACATGTATATCCTTAGTTTTTAAGTTTATCAATAATGGGTAAATCCTACAAGATAATGGTTTAACCTCATGAATTCTACATCTCCTTCCTTGAATATCGTAGAAGGGGCAGAACCCATAAATAACCAACTTATAAAATCCTTCACATAGCTTAGTAATGTTTAGGTTTATACCGTATTCATCAGCTTTAAGCTTAAGGTTCTGGAGTTCATCTTCAAGTATTATCGGCATTTCATCAATAGAAACAAAGAAACAACAATGTATACAACGGTAACACCTAAATCTTAAGGTATTAGCCATGAGAATCACTCAACATTTAAATTCTATAGTAATTACATCACCATCAACTAACCCTAAATGCTCTCTTAAACATTTATCAGAGATCACCTCCACAACATTCCTAGGATTCTTAGACTTGAAAGGCCTTATCACTACAACTTTTTCTGAAACACCATTACGTCTCTCTAATATCTTAGAGTACCAATAGTAGAACCCCCCGTAAGTCATATCCCCTAACACTATGTCATTCACGATACCCGGAGTACAGATCTTTATCAACTCATCAACACTTAAATCGCTTAATACAATATTCAGCGTACCATAATACGGTTTCGAACCTAATATCTTACCTAATATATCTGTATATACCGGTAAACTAACGTACTTCCTCCCATTACCAATACCTGATACAACGATTCCTTCAACCCTCAACCTCATAACCTCCTAAATTTCTTAGATATTGTATCAGCTATATACGTCGGTTCTGGTAGGTAGTGGTTCTTATATAGGTTAGGTATTAACTTCATTAAAGACTTCATAGATATTTTATGACCTATTGATACGTAGGTGTTCTTACCTAACCATCTGTAGACTAACCCACAAACCTCACCATCAACTACTATATACTCTACCCCATCAGCATACTTAACCACCTTCCCATAAAGTAGGTTCTTAGCCACCCCTATACTTGTCACATCTAATACTAAACCTATATGAGATGCTATTCCAAACTTCCTAGGATGTGTAATTCCATGACCATCAACTACCACTAAGTCAGCATCATGACCTAACTTCTCATAAGCTTTAATCATCAATGGTGCTTCCCTAAACGCTAACAACCCAGGTACGTAGGGGATCTCAACAACCCCCTCAACAACTACATACTCCTTAAGCTGTAATTGAGGGTAATTTAATAATGCAGCTACAGCTATCCCTACATCCTTAACATAAGCTACGTCTAAACCTACTACATTATTTATACTTCCTATCTCGTAGGTTTTATCAACTCTACTAGCGAGTACTTCCTGTAACTCCTTAGCCCTCCCTACATCGAATCTTGAAGACGTCACGAAATTACCTGGTAGAACTTCTCATAACTCCTACTCCTACCTATCACTACGACGTCGACGCCATCACCTGATACAGCATCTCTTGAGATTGCTGCCTTAATAGACTTAACAGCTAGTTTCTCAGCAAGCTCTAAACTCATATCCTTACTATACTCACTCTCTATAACACCTATAGCTATCGGTGCTCCAGTCCCTACAGCAG
>JAJHRE010000083.1 GCA_020832985.1 Desulfurococcaceae archaeon
TTGAGGTTGTGAGGATTGAGTGTGTTAGGAGGTTAGTTGAGGGTGTATGTGCTTGAATTCGTTACTCAACTCCTAGAACCATCTTGAGCTCTTCAAGATTCCTCGCTGTTGTAATGACTTTATTCTCCTCCTTGTCCTTCTCAAGCGCTAGCATGAATGTTAATGTATAGAGCTCTAGCTCGTCAGCAAGCCTCTTGATCTCGCTGGCTAGGAGCTCTAGCTTCTCGTGGGATCTAACCTCGATACTCGCTATTAGTAGAATCGTTAGTGCTACCAGTATGGTTACATACCTATATGCATCTCCAGGGTTCTTCGTAGTGAAGTCTATATACATGGATGTGAAGCTGCTGAAGTTCTCCTTAATTTGACGAAGTTTCCACAGGTCATGCTCGACCACAATCTCTATAGAGTCCTCAATATCTATGTCAAACTCCCTGAACTTAGTGTGAAGTACTTTATAGGCATTCCTTAACTCATCCTCGGAGATCCTAAGCACCATGTCTTGAGAGAGCATGGTGAGGAGGTAGAGGAACTCTGTATTACCTAAAAGCTCTTGAGCAACCCCCTCAGCAACTCTAGGATCATTAACCACACGCTCAATCCACGGCCTGAGGAGCTCTAGAAAAGTAGTGTATAGAGGAGATCCTGTCAGCACACCGCTAAGTGCTTGCGAAGGTGATGGTGTAGGAGGAGGGGTTAAAACTACTTGAGTATTCATAGTCTCCAAACACCCCAGAGGTTTAGTCAGTTCCCGCAATGCTTTAGTAGTACCAGAATATATAAATGCATGTTGTATTTTGTAGTCTATGCTATACCCGGTGGCGTTAGGCTCGACTAGATCTCATGAGGTGTGGGTGAAGCTAATGAACCCACACAGAGGTACAACCCAGCTAACGGAATTACAAATGTTAGCGGGGAAACGTTTGTTTAGATTCTATATATCAGATGATTGTAGGAAGTCCTCTAGATTATGTAGTGAGGAGTTAAGTAAGTATCCTAGACTAATTTCAAAACCTATGAGATATCATGAGGAGAGGTTATTAAGAGTACTTAAAACCTGAAGTAATTAGGTAGCACTAGATTTACTAGAGATTTAAATATCCTCTATAATCCCCTCCTCTCCCTCCTCCCTAACTCATCCCTAAAACACCATAATCCTTCAAACGGATCTATAATCACTATATGTAATCTACTTAATACAGCATCATTTAATAATACTAACCTACTCCTCGTCACGTATGCGTAAGTCTTTATAGGTCCTTCAACTCTATCCTCAGTTACTAAGTAAGTATCTACTGGGTTGAGTAGTTTAGGAATACCTTACTACCATCAGCTAATACCCTCTCTACTAGGGCCGTATTAACTCCTTGAGGGAATAACTTCTCAACTAATTCTTGAGGTAGCGTTATTTCAGGGTCTCTACCTACGAAACCACTATTAGCTATACCTACAGAATCCACACAGTTACTACCATAACAGATCCTAATACTTAATCTGAGGACCATTAACTAATTCCTCAGGTGGTAGTATTGTAGGTATCAAACCTTCTAACTCCTCATCATATCCTGGTATTAGTAGGGTTAGTATTGAACCTTCCTCACACATACTGTTACCGAGGAATGATTACTACCTTAAGTAATAAGGTTATGTGGTCATTAATTACTCCTCTATAGTTGCTTTTCTAAAACTCCATATAGCTATTACTATAGATATTGATGATAGTATTAGTAGTAGTGTTATGTCTATTATTGGGTTGAATGATGACCTCCCTGTTAACCAGTACCTTATACCGTCGACAGCATATGTTAGTGGGTTTACCTTAGCTATTAACTGCATCCACTCAGGCATCCTCTCTACTGGGAAGAATATACCGCTGACGAACTGTAACGGCATTACTATTAAGTTCATAAGCATTTGGAATCCTTCCATACTACTCATCTTACTAGCTATTGCTATACCTAATGATGAGAAACCTATTGAGAGTATGAATGCGTATAACATAGCTAGGGGTATCCCCTCAGGTCTTAACTCATTAGATATTAGGAATCCTAACCCTAGAACTATCATAGCGTTAATCATCAACACTAACGAATCACCTACAGCTCTCCCAAGCAGTATTAACTCCCTAGGTGCTGGAGATACTAGAGTCTCCTTAAGGAATCCGAACTGCTTATCAAATATTACTGAAACACCGCTGATGAAGGAACCGACGAATATACTCATAGCTACAACACCTGTTAGTAGGAATGTTATGTAGTCTAAACCGTTGAATTGTTGTTTGATGAAGTAGTCCACCATAGGGTTCTGGAAGTTGAAGACATTACCCATACCCATACCGAATAAGAATATCCACAGTATTGGCTGTACTACAGTCACTACAACTCTAGACCTAGCCCTTAAGAACCTCCTAACCTGTCTGTATATCATGACGTAGAACGCGTTTAAGGGTTTAAGGTCCACGATCACCACCTACGTGTAGGTCTAGGACTCTCCTCAAGACTATCCCTTAACTCCCTACCGGTTAAGTATAGGAAGACCTCATTAAGTGTAGGCCTCCTATAACTAACCTCATCAATTACAGCACCCCTCCTCTCAAACACCTCAAATATCTTAGGTAGTACCTTCACAGCATCAGTAACTACTAACTCGATACGGTTCCCTGAGATAGGCCTACATGAACGTATAACACCGTTTAAACTATCCTCTAGGCATACAGCTCTTTGAGAGTCGTTAAACTTCATTATTATAATGTCTGAACCGACCATAGACTTCAACTCCTCAGGACTTCCCTCAGCAATTATCTTACCGTGGTCCATCACAGCAATCCTATCACAGAGGAATTCAGCTTCATCCATGTAGTGTGTAGTCATGAATATAGTCACACCCTTCTCCCTCCTCACACTACCTACGTATTCCCAAACCTTATTCCTACTCTGTGGGTCTAAACCTATGGTAGGTTCGTCTAAGAACAGTATCTCAGGTTCGTGGAGTAATGCCCTAGCAATCTCAAGCCTCCTCCTCATACCTCCTGAGAAATACCTAACGACCTTATTAGCATACTGTCTTAACTCAACGAATTCTAAAGCTTCTTTAATCCTCTCATCAAGTTCCCTACCGCTTAAACCGTAGATCCTCCCGTGGATGTATAGGTTCTCATAAGCTGTTAAGAAGTTATCGAGTGTTGGGTCTTGAAAGACAACACCGATCTTCTTCCTAACCTTATCAGGTTCTTCAACAACGTCTATACCGTCTATGAATGCCTTACCTGATGTAGGTTTAAGTAACGTTATTAAGATGTTTATAGTTGTTGTCTTACCAGCACCGTTAGGACCTAATAAACCGTATATCTCACCCCTCCTAACCTTGAATGAGATGTTATCAACAGCTACTACATCCTTAAAACGTTTGACTAACCCCTCAACACTTATGATGTAATCACCCACTACGAACACCTCCAGACCTACTCAATATCTCAAGTACCCTCACCTCAAAATCAGATACAGCCTTCCTAAGCTCAATTAAGTCCTCCTCCTTAAGCCTCCAAGCATTAACTACAACCTCCCTCACAACCCTGAATAACCTCTCACAACCTACAGACCTAAGCTTCTTAAAAGACTCAGCAAGTCTTAAAGCATCCCTAAGCTCATCCCTATGTAACTCTAAGTACTTAAGACCCTCCTCACTCAACCTATAAGTCTTAACAACCCTACCATCAACTACTGAAGACTCCATAACGACTAAACCATCACGGATAGAACTCCTTAAGATAGGGTATATAACACCAGTACTCGGCCTAACACCAACTAAATCCTCAATAGACTTAATCAAACCATAAACATGACTAGGCCTCCCCCTCAGTACGTACAGAGTCACTAACTTCATATAACCTCTAAACACACCCTTACTTGCTAACACAGTATCTACCTATACATCTACAGATATATCTACAGATATATAAACCTTTCCACAAACCCAACCAATCACTAAATAAGTGCTTTAGTTGATCAGACCTTCTAATGAGTCCCTCAATACAGAACACTAAACAACTACCGGTATATTAGCCCTCCTCAGAAGCTCTCTAAAGTCTTCAATATCCATACCAGCAAGTACGGAAGCCCTCCTAATATCACCAGTCTCTATATAGTACTTCAGAGCTTCTCTAACCCTAGGCACCTGCCTC
>JAJHRE010000024.1 GCA_020832985.1 Desulfurococcaceae archaeon
AATGTGTGGGTTGTGGAGTGCTTAATAGCTGTGATTAGTTTATCAGTCTTCATACCGGTACTTAACTTAAGGGTTAAGCATCATCAGTAGGTTTGAGGTTGTGGGAGGTAGTTAGTGAATGTATTAGCTTAACTACCTCATTAGTTAATTCATCACCGTAGTTACTTAACCTCTCATCAACTCCCTCAACAATACTTACTAGTTCTTGTGGTTCCTTAACACTTACGTCTAGACATACCTCAACTATTAGATTACCTAGTTCAGTGTATGGTGGTGGTAACTCAACTAGTTTAAACCCTAGGTACTTCCTGAAGACCTCACTTAAGTATTTCATGAATTCATCCTCAATACCCTCATCAAATATTACTTCAAACCCTTCAGTATTTGTGATGCCTATGTTTAGACATATCATAGCTTCATCCATGTCTGTGAATATTATGAGTGCTTTATCACCGTAGTGTTTAATTAAGCCCCAACCACGTTCTACGTATTTACCGTAGTCTGGGATCCAGTCAGTGTTTACGTAGTTGAAGTACTTAAACCCTAAATCCTTAAGTACTTCTGAAGCCTTCTTTAAGACCTCCGGCTTATGCGGGAAGAAACCCTTAGAGATCTCCTCCCAGTTAGGTTCCCAAGGTTCTTTATAGATCCATGCTTTAGACCCGTCAACACCTCTACCTAAGTACTTAACGTTGTTGAAGTACTTATCAATCCATAAGTCCTTAAAGTTCTGAGGTACTGGAATACCTAAGGAGTTACAGCCCTCAACCCATAAGCCATCAACTTCCTGAACTACCTTAGCACCACACTCACACCTACCTAAATCGTAGAGCCTAACCCTAACGTACTCCCTACCACAGAAAGGACATCTAATTAAGTCTTTAGAGAACTCATCAACTACCTCCTTAAGCAATTCCTTAACGTCGTTTAAGGAACCCTCAACTTCAGTCATATATGCCTTACCATCAATTACAAACTTAATTATGTGGTAATCAGCTATACTGTCGTAATCATCTACGTAGCACTCAACACCTAAGTCAGTACATAGACTGCTTAAGTAGTTGTTAAGCTCATCTAATACCTCATCAATACGTAACTTCCTACTGATCTCGACGTTTAGTTCCTCCTTAAGCTCGTTGATGAACTCATCATTAAGTGTTTCTAAGACCTTAGCTAAGTACTCATTAGTTACTGAGTAATCACTACCGTCTAAAGCCATGTAGGAGTACTCAGTAGGTGGTTGAGACCTCAGTAGTATTGAGGCAGCCCTAACCTCCTCAAGACTACCTACGTAGTCATTACTTAAACTAGATAGTACGTCAAGGAGTATAGGTTTTAACACTTTTAGAAAAGCCTTAACAACGCATCTGGTGTCCCAACCTACAGACTTTATCAGGTTTAAATCCCTAGGTAGTTTAACAATACCCCACTTAGTCCTAACCTCAACTTCTAAGTTGTTGAGTAGGTTTAGTATGTAGTCCCTACCCTCAGAACCACTTAATACGTTATTAGTAGCTATTAAAACCCTAGAAATAACTTCACAAACAGCTAATGTTCTACGAGGTTCCCTCTTAGGTAGGTTAACCATTAATCCCAACTAGACCTTAGTCCTTAACGGAATCTCAGTCAGTCCCTTCTTAGAGAGTTCCTTCCTAACAATCTCAACACCTCTAACCATAACCTCTAACTTAGCCTTAGCTATACCCCTAGGCAGTAGTTTTAAACCGCAGTCAGGGTTCACGTACACGTATTCAGGTTCTACGTAACTGAATAACTTATTTAAAGCCCTAACCACTTCCTCAGGTTCCTCAACCCTCCTACTATGTACGTCTACGACTCCAAACCCTAACTCCTTAGTCAACCCCTTAACAACCTCTAAATCTCTAAACCCTCTATTAGCGAATTCTAGAGCGAATTGACTTACTCTTAAGACGTCGAAGTACGGTTTAAGTATGTTGTAGTTGTTGTAGCATACGTGGAGTCCTATCTTCATGTTAATACCCTCAACAGCCTTATTAATTGCCTGTACAGCCCACTCCATCTCATTAGGATGCGTAGTTAGTGCTGGTTCATCAACCTGTACGTAGAGGCAGCCGACCTCCTCCAACTTCTTCAACTCCGTGTTAATCATCCTTGCTAGGTCGAAGGCTAACTCCTCCCTACTCTCGTAGTACTCGTTGAAACTCCAGTCAGTTAGTGTGTAAGGCCCTGTTATAGTTACCTTAACTACAGGTCTTGAGGAATGCTTCCTAAGGAATAAGTACTCATCAACTACTATAGGCTTTAAATACTGTAGTTTAGCTATTACAGCAGGCTTCCTGAAGTAGTTATTACCCCAAACCCTAACAGGTCCGTAGAACTTAAAACCACCGATCCTCTCAGCGAAGTACTCAACCATCTCATCCCTACGTATCTCACCATCTGACGGTATGTCAACACCTACTTCCTCCTGATCCCTAACTACTGCGATTACTGCATCATCCATAGCCTCCTTAAGAACTTCAGCATCATACCTACCAGTTCTAAACCCCTTAATAACCTCCCTCAACCACTTAGGCCTTGGGTAAGACCCTATTACAGTAGTAGGTAGTATGGGTAGGTTCAATACGCCTTCCCCCCAGTCACAACTAATCTCTCAGTAACCCTACTTAACTTTCTCAACTTCCTCACAGCTATGACCTCAGGTATGAAGTCCATAGGCGCGTTATTACATATTATGACCTCCTCCACATGTAGCTTAACGAACTTACTCACACACCACCTAATACTTCTACTCCTCTCAAGTACTGTACTTCTGGAGTCGTAGAGTCCTAAAGCTAATGACTTAAAATTCGAGTACTGTAGTATGCATGCGTTGTAGTCCTTAGTTGATGTTAGGTCTATACCTACTATATAGCTACCGAAGCCTATTAAGTAGTTGAGGATTCTACAAGCATCTCCGAAGTATGTATGGACCCACGCCCTAATACGTAGGTTATATATCAGTGTTGATAGTACATCAACACCTACTGACTTCTCCTCAACACTAGCCCTACCATAAGCTAACTCAGGTTCATGGATCTCAATAACTGACGCACCTAACCTCTTTAAATCCTTCATGAGGGGTTCTAAGACGTTGAATGTGTAGTCTCTGATTAAGTCCTTAACATCTCTGTAGTATTCATTGAGTGAGTTCTTAGCTAGTGTTAGAGGTCCTGGGAGTACTGGTTTTAATATGTATTCTTCAGACCTACCCTCAGTAACTTCATTAAGTAATTCCTTAGCCTTCTTAAACCACTCAGGTATTGGGCAGTCACTCCTTAAGCTAACCCTACCAACTACTTGAGGAGCTCTGAAGAAGAAGTTGTTATCGTAGAATCTGTACAGGCCATTGACCTTAACACCGTCGACATAACTAATCAGTGGGTTGAATATGTCGTCCCATCTAAACATACCGTCGGTGATGTACTTAATACGTAACGTCGTTAACAACTTAAATAACTTCTTAGTGTGTAACTCATAACCTTCCTCAAGCTTCTCACGTGTTATCCTACCTGAGTTAAACCTACTCACCAGTCTAGCAAGTCCTTTAGGTCTTGGAAAACTACCTACTAATGCAGCGTTGATCACAGTCATTCTAACTCCTCATCATGTTATGATGGTATAACTTAAAAACTTATCTCTACGTAGTATCTCAAGACTACTGAGTAATCTATCAGAATATATACTAGGTTTTCACAATTAAGACGGTGGTTGGTGTGGGTAGTGAGGACATAGGTAGTGGTATAGAGCCTATACCTCATAACCTTAGGACTTTAAGGGGTTGGGATATACTTGCTATATGGTTTGGAGCTGGTATCTCAATAGCTGAGTTTTGGGCTGGTGCTTTACTAGTACCTTCAATATCTCTACTTGCTGCATTAGTAGTTAATATTGTCGGTCACGTCATAGGTAATACGTTAATGGGTTTAGTAGCTATTGAAGGTTTTAGAACTGGTGTACCGACTATGGTCTTAACTAGGAGGTCCTTAGGTCTTAGAGGCTCATACCTAGCCTCAACACTTAACTACATACAATTAATTGGTTGGACTGCTGTTATGAATATAGTCGGTGCTAAAGCTATAGATACTACATTCACTTTACTTGGCTACCCATCAAATTATAAGTTATGGGTAGTGTTCTTCGGGTTGCTGAATACTTTATGGACTTTAGCAGGTCCTAAGAAGTGGAAGTGGTTGGAGAGGGTCTCAGCTATACTACTCCTAATACTCATTATATGGCTTACAGTAGTTACACTCAACACTGTAGGTAGTATTAACTGGTTATACAGTACTAACACTTTAACAATACCTCAAGCACTAGACTTAGTAGTTGCTATGCCTGTATCCTGGCTACCTCTAGTAGCTGATTACTCTAGGTTAAGTGTTGGGGGTGCCTTCTCAGGTACGTTCATAGGTTACTTCATAAGTAGTACCTTATTCTACTTTGTAGGTGGTTTAAGTAATGCGTACTTAGGTATGAGTGACCCGATAGCTATCATAGCTACTTACGGTTTAGGAATACCTGCACTCTTGATAATAGTGTTATCCACAACTACGACTACGTTCTTAGATATATACTCAGCAGCTATAACGTTTAAGAATATGAGGCCTAAGGAATCACTTAATAGGCAGGTGTTAATAGTTGGTTTACTAGGTACTTTAATAGCTTTGATATTCCCTATGGAGGAGTATGAATGGTTCTTACTACTTATCGGTGGTGCTTTCATACCGTTAGCATCTATAATGATTACTGATTACTACGTAGTGTGTAGGGGTAAGTACTTAATTGATGAGTTAGTAGGTGGTAAGGTACGTAATGTAAGGGTTAGTGGTATAGCTTCATGGGTTTTAGGCTTCATAACCTACATGTTAATATCTGTTTATATGTCTTGGTTAGGTGCTACATTACCTTCAATGTTAATAACCTCAGCCATATACTACATACTTAGTAGGTGGTTTAAGTGATTAGGAGGGCTTTAACAATAGCTGGTAGTGATTCAGGTGGTGGTGCAGGTATTCAAGCAGATCTTAAGACCTTCGCAGCCTTAGGTGTTCACGGAATGAGTGTTATAACCTCAATAACTGCTCAGAATACCTACGAGGTTAGGGCTGTTCATGACGTACCGTTAGATGTTATTAAGGCTCAGTTCGAAGCTGTTGTTGAGGATATAGGTGTTGATGCTGCTAAGACAGGTATGTTGAGTAATTCAGCAATTATTGAGTTGGTAGCTTCGTTAATCTCTAAGTACGGGGTTACATTAGTTGTTGACCCGGTAATGATTGCTAAGAGTGGTGCACCACTACTTAGGGAGGATGCTGTAGATACGTTAATCAGGAAGTTAATACCTTTAGCAACTGTTATAACCCCTAATAAGCCTGAGGCTGAGAGGTTATCAGGTATTAAGATAGGTAGTTTAGAGGATGCTAAGGTAGTTGCTAAGGAGTTAGTTGAGGGATTAGGTGCTAAAGCAGCTGTGGTTAAGGGTGGGCATATGAGTGGTGGTGAGAGTGTTGATATCCTATACTACGACGGTAGGTTCTACGAGTTTAGATCCCCTAGGATTGAGGGTAGGAATACTCACGGTACAGGATGTAGTTTCTCAGCAGCTATAACTGCTGAGTTAGCTAAGGGTAGGTCAATACCTGAGGCTGTTAAGTTAGCTAAGGAATTCATAACCACAGCTATAATGTATGGATTACCTATAGGTAGGGGTTACGGACCTGTAAACCCTACTGCATGGCAGTTAATACCTGCTGAGAAGTACAACGTATTGGTTGAGTTGAAGAACTCGGTAAGGGTTATCGAGGGTAGTGGTAAGTATGTTAACCCGTTAATACCTGAGACACCCTCATACATAGTTATGGCACTACCTAAACACTACGTTAGGGATGTCAACGCAGTTGCTGGGACCCCGATAGTTAGGTTGTGGGGTAGTGTTAAGGCAGTAGTAGAACCCGAATTCGGGATATGTAGGGAGTTTGGGGAGTTGTTGATGAAGGTTATGGAGTTCAACAATGATGTTAGGGCTTTAA
Source organism: Desulfurococcaceae archaeon (assembly GCA_020832985.1). Taxonomy (GTDB): domain Archaea; phylum Thermoproteota; class Thermoprotei_A; order Sulfolobales; family NBVN01; genus CAZZLT01. Next base: position 6,054 of record JAJHRE010000024.1, read on the forward strand.
TGAGTATTAAATATGATGAGAGGTTAGTTGATGTGGTAAGTAGGTTAGGGTTTAAGACGTTACGTATAGGTTTGAGGGAGGCTTTAAGGAGGGGTGGGTTGGGGATGTATAGTGGGGAGTTAAGTAAGGAGTTAGACATCATTTTCGATGTAGGTGGTTGGGGTTTAGAACCACTAACTATAGTGTTAGGCCGTAACTCATTAGAAGTTACTGAGAAGGTCTTAAAGATCGGTAAGGAGTATAGTGGGGGTCTTAAAGAAAGTTAAATACTGTTTTAACTATAGGTCCTAACCATAATCAAATATAGAATTCCTTACCCTCAACTAATGCTTGATGGATCCTAGTTAGTATCTCATGATGTCTCCTCTCATCCTCCAGAATGAGATTTATTATTAACTTCCCCTCCTTAGTAATAACAGGGTTGTTAAGTAGGCCTTCAAGGAATTTAATACTCATCTCCTCATAAGCTCTATGCTTCTCTATAATAGCCATCAACTTATCAGCAAGATGTTTAATAGGGACCTCAATAACTAAACTGAGTATACGTCTTAAGGACTCCAACATAACTGTATGTTTATCACAGTCGTAAGACATAGCTATTAATAAAGTAGCTATAGTCGGCTTGACCTGCATAATCTCATAACCTAACTCCCTCAACTCCCTAGCTAACTCCCTCTCAATACCTATTAACTTATTAATAACTTCTACAGGGTTTTCTGAAGACGTCCCCCCACTCATGAGAAGCACCCATCTTGAGACACCAACCTTAATTATAATTAATTTAAATATTTTGTTGAGTTTATCACAGTGTATTAAAATAGGTTATTTCATAATTATGTTTACTACCTCACCGTTCTCTAGGGTTACTGTCTTAGTTATTCTTAACTCGGTACTATCTATTTTCTGATGTGTTGCTATTACTAGGGTCATTCCCTCCACACTCCTCCTACTCAGTACTTTAGTTAGTACTTCCTTCTTCTTCATATCTAGGTGTGCGTATGGTTCATCTAAGAGTAGTACTTCTGGGTTTAGTGTTAATGCTCTAGCTATAGCTACTAGCTGTGCCTGACCTACGGATAATTTATATGCGTTAACGTCTTTAAGCCCCCATATCCCTAACTCCTCAAGTACTTCCTTACACCTCCTTAACAACTCATCATTACTTAAACCCCTAACTCTTAACCCGTAAGCTACGTTACCTAATACAGTATCTCTAAGTAGTATTGGTTTCTCATGTACGTAGACTACCTTCCTACGAATTACTAACTTCTCATCCTCTGTCAAACTCCAGAACTCCTTACCACCTACTAATACCTCACCCTTCGTTGGTCTGTAGATTAGTGATGCGATCTTAAGTAGTGTTGTCTTACCACTACCGTTATGTCCTGTAATTACTACTACTTCCTTAGGCTCTATAGTTAGTGATACGTTCTTAAGTACCCAGTCATTACTCCCTACGTAACGGTGCCAAACACCTCTTAACTCGATACTAGTCAATACCGTACACCTTATTAATTAGTTTTAGAGTTACTGATATTACGACCATTATAGCCATCAGTACTAACCCTAAAACTATAGCTTCTTCGAACTCACCCCTAACTACACCTAAAGCTATTGCTGTAGTCATAACCCTAGTATACCCGCTGATATTACCTCCAACCATCATAGCAATACCTAACTCACCTAGAGCTCTTGAGAAGCTCATTATTATCGACGCTACTACACCTGGTAGTGACTCCCTAATTACTAACGTCATTACCTGTGTCTTACTAGCACCTAGACTTAAAGCTAACTCACTATACATTACTACTGAGTTCTTTAAGACTCTATACGATGTAGATATCATTAACGGTGTCACTAGTATTGACTCACCCAGTATTATTGCTTGAGGTGTGTAGAGTAGTTTAATTCCTAGAGGTGCTAGAGGTCCTGAAGAACTCAGTAGTATGTATAGTAGTAGTCCTAGGAGGACTGTAGGTATACCTACTAAAGACTCTATGACAGCCTCTACAACACCTACCCTACGTTTAAGTGTTAAGACATATGATGTCGGTAGACTCCACACACTCGCAAGTAGTGTTGCTGTACCTGACACATATATAGACCTTAGGATAGTAGCTATAGTCTCATCACTGATCAATTAAATCACCTATACGCAAACCACTCCCAAATACTTAAGAACTTAGATTTGTTCTCAAGGACTGGGTAGAATAACGGTTGTCCGAACTCCTTAACACCGTAATCCCTTATAACACCTCCTTCATCCTTAGATATGAAGTTTATGAGTAACTCACCATACCTCCTCTCATCACCACTACATCTACTAGCTATATATGCTGAGTATATGTTAATTGTTAGGTTGTCGTCAGTGTTTACGTAGAGTAACTCCAGATTCTGTAGTTTACCCCCCTTCTTAAACTTTAGGTAAGTACCTAAATCACTTAACGTGTATGCCCCTAACTCATTAGCTATTAATAACGCATCACCCATACCACAACCACAACTCCTATACCATGAAGTATTACCCGGGTTTAAACCTAGTAAGCTCCAAATCATTAACTCACGTAGGTGTGTTCCTGAGTTATCACCCCTACTTACGAAGTAGGTCCTACCTGACTCACCAGCTACGTAGACCCTCCTGAAGACCTCTAACACGTTATCAACACCGGATATATATGCTGGGTCGTTCTTAGGCCCTACAACTACGAAGTAATTATATCCGAAGACCCTCCCCCCACCGATAACACCCTTCATTAAGTACTGATGCTCTAGGTATGGTTCGTGAATCAGTACTACACATGCATCACCCCTCTCAGCAATCCTAAGAGCTGCACCAGAACCTACAGCTATGAATTCTAACCTAACGTTAGGGTACTCCTTCCTGAAAGCCTCAGCTATAGCTTCTAGAAGTCCTGTAGCGTATAGTGATGTAGTTGTTGCTACCTTCAACCTAACCACATACTGATTTAACGGGAATAGTAGGTAGTAAGCAACCACCAACAAAATCACTACTGAAGCTACTAGGACTAACCTATGAAGTAACCGTTTCTCGGTAGATAGCGGTTCATAGCTGTTCATCTTCATTGATTCCAGCTCCCCACCATCTACCTCCCAACGGTCTCCCCGAGTCCACTCACCGTAGTGACTCCCCGCTAGTCGCCTAGGGCTCATAGCCCTACAGGTCTTGGGAGCTCGGAGGCACCAATAAGTCTGTAAGGTAAGGAACTTATAAATATTCTTGAGGGACTAGACAGACAGCATCAGCATATCTCATGGTGTTGAGAGGTTTTAGACATTAATGAACATGAGTACTACAAATGATTAAGAAGACCGGAACAGCCCCTGTTAACTGACTATGAAGGTATTTATCCTTACTTACGATATTGAAGCTGTTATTGAGGGTTGTGTTTATGGTTGGTGAGTGTAGGGATGAATTAGTTAGGGAGTCTTTAGAGTTGATTAGGAATGCCTTAATGAAGTATTTGAAGGTCTCCTGTAGACGTTCACTTAATATCGTGAGACTTACAGGTCAGAAAAGGGTTGTAATTGATTTCTACGGACTCTTTAGCTGTTATGAAGGTACTGAGGATTTCCCGGGGTTTGTAGATGCTTACAACTACGCATTAGGTTGTGTAGGTTTAAACACTATCTCCCAACTGCTTGAGGGTACTATTACTGAGGGAGGGGAGTCTGGGTATCAACTAATACTGGATGTAGAGAAGTTTGAGGGGTTATGTAGGGAGGCCTTAAAGAGCTGATGACTACGGTGGGTGGTGTATACGTTCTTACTGGGTTAGAGTCAGTACTTTAGGGTTTGAGTTAAGTATCATCATGACTTCCTTAACATCATCAACGCATTCGTGAGTACTACATAGGCATTTGAAGAGGTGTGTATAACTCTCCCTATCTGAGCATCCGAAGCCCTTAATTGATGGTTCCCAACATTTAGATTTCATGAGTTCTTCAGCTATTACCTCCTCTAAATCCTTTATTGACTCACTAAACACTACATGTGTTACTAGTACGTCATCCCTAGATGTTAGGTAGTCTATATGCCACCAAACCCTCTCTTTAGGCTTCCTAAGGTGGTGTTTAATCCTTGAGTGTAGTCCTCCATGACTTAATGCTGAACCTACGTAGCAGTAGTACCCAGGTTTTAATGTGTATGTACCTATCCTTAAGTTAAGTACTACAGTGTTTGAGATTTTAATCACTAGTACGTAAACACCCTTACTACGTGGTATTAAGTTTAGAGTCATATATCAAGCACTACATAGGCATACCAACAACTACCTACGTTTTCAACCCTCATTAACGAGTATGTTACTGCCTTAACAACTACTCTAGGTTCGTGTTCCTCATGGTTAAATACCTCACCACATGCTGTCCCCGAGAATTTAATTAAGTCACTACCTAATTCAACGAATTTAAACTTGAATTTACTGAAGACCATATTACGTGTGTCGTGGAGTATTAGTAGGTCTTCTAACCACCTATACAGACAGTTAAGCATGTCTGAACACTCATCACTAACATCAACACATTCCCTAGGTTCTACCTTAGACGTATCAGTAATTACTTCGAACATGGCCTTAGCAGCGTTTTCGAAGGCTTCCTCAATAGTTAAACCACTAGATACGAAGTAGACATCAGCTGTATGTTCTAGGAATTTAAAACCACCACAACTCATACCAACACCAACTAATTACTTATGGAGGGCTTAATCAGTACTCCCAATCAATCTCAGAACCTATTAAGAGTTTAATACCGTACTTCTCAGCTAACTCTCTCAACACCTTAGAAGCCTCTACCGATACCCTACCAACAGCTAATACCTTCATTACAGGTTCAGCCTTATAAACCTCCTTAACAACCTCAACCCTCTTAAGTAACTTCATAACCTCCTCCTCAGCCCCTCTAACATCTTCAACCTTCAACGTAACCTCACCAACAACTAACGGCTTCTCACAAAACAGGTTTATCTCTAAAACCTCACCACCATATACCAAAAACTTCCTCCCAACACTAACATCCTTAAACCCCCTATCCTCCAACATAACCTCTACAAAAGCAGCTATATAGTCCTCAAAGGTAGAGCCTAAAACCCTCCTCAACTCCCTAAAACCTGAACGGACATACTTCTCTAACCTCTCATGACTAACCTTTAAATTCCTAACCTCTTCCCATAACTTATTCTGCCCCTCTCTTAATGCTTTAACTTCCTCCCATAACTTGTTCTGACCTTCCCTAAGACTCCTAACCTCTTCCCAAAGCTTATTCTGACCTTCTCTTAAAGCCTTCACCTCTTCCCACAACCTATTAACGTTCTCCCAGAGTTTGTTTTGACCTTCTCTAAGACTCTTAACTTCCTCCCATAATCTGTTCTGATTCTCCCATAGTTTATTCTGGTTCTCCCATAATTTGTTCTGTCCTTCTCTTAATGCTCTAACTTCTTCCCATAATTTGTTCTGGCTCTCCCATAACTTCTTAGTCTCCTCCCTAAGACTCCTAACCTCTTCCCATAACCTACTAATGTTCTCCCAGAGTTTGTTCTGGTTTTCCCATAATCTATTCTGGTTTTCCCATAACTTCCTCTGCTCTTCTTCTAACCTTGAGAACCTATCTAGGAGTTCTCTATATCCTAGTAAGCCCATCAAAGCATATCTAAATTCTACATCCTTCTCAAGAGTTTCAAGGATCTTCCTCTTCTCTTCAATACTCATTACCGCTATCGTTACCCCCTACTTAATACTTACTAACTATGTAATAAGTTTGTTTTTGGTTATGAGGTATGCTTGAGTTTAGGCTGGATTTACTGTGAAGGTTATTTAAATCTCTAACGTTTTACTTCTTAGTGGTTTGTTGAGGTGTTGTCCTTAGGCTTACTTCAACATGTGATGAGTGAGGGAAGAGCTGATGGGTGATGTCCTCACCCTTTGCTGATTCTCTCTTTAAGTCTCTCCTTAATACCTATTAATACATCACCGCTTACTCTAACCTCCTTAAGTATTAACTTATATATTTCTTCCTCAAGGTCTAACTCTGTGGTTATTCCTAGTGAGTTTAACTTCTTCCTAGCTTCGTCTACGTCCTTAGTATCTTCTAATGTCTTAGCTACTGGGTTTAACTCATATACTTTCTCTGACTTGAGTAGGAATGTTAAGAGGTTTAAAGGTGTTATGTATGTCCTCCTAGAACCTCCTCTCAACTCTATAAAGCCGTAATCACCTCTATATGCTAGTAGGGTGACTCTACTAGCTTCACTCTCAACTAATTCTAATAACATCTCTAAGTTCTTGATGTCTTCATGATCTACAGCTCTAATACCTAAGTAACCGTTATGTCTAGCGATTAGTGAGATCCTACTGAGTACGTATTCCTGACTTAACTCACCGTCAGAACCTGGTGAGTGTACAGCTATGACGCCTTTGACTTTAGTAGTTGCTGTAAGCCCTATAAAGTCTGCTAGAGGACTCCATAACTCATCCTCAAAACCAGTAGCTAGTACATCACCACCTACATCAACACTTAATACTGAATCACATCCGAAGTAGCTTAAAACCTCCTCTAAACCCTTCCAAACTCCGTAGACACCCTTAGATATATCAACTATAGCTACTGGTTCCTTAAGTACTTTAGCTGTGTTGACAGCTTGGAAAACTACTTCCCTACCACCCTTAACAGCCTTAACACGGCCGTCAACAAGTATTGAGTAATTACCGATGTACTTACCGCCTAAAACGTCATCAAATCTTATAGGTCCTGGGGTAGGGTCTACAACATACCTCTCCCAAACAACACTACCTACGTATGATTTAAAACCGTGCCTACGGAGTGCTAAGGATAGCATAGCAGCAGTAGCTACATCACCTCCACCACCGATAGCGAAGCAAAACACACACCTACCGCTTAAGTAATCCATCACACCCACACTAACACCTCATAACCTACGAGGTAATTAATTTAAGTTAACTCGGTATACTGTGAAGGTCATCAACAATCAGTTGAGTGGAGGTTCCACACAATCTAATACCTAATATAGCTATAGCTATGGAGTATATATAGTTTTAATTAACTTATGAGGTCTTGAAGTTAATAAACAGTCATTAATGAGGGATTCATAACCTGATATAGTCATCATATGTTGATGTAGTCTACAGTCTTATGTTCTAGGTTTTCTTGAAGGTAGTCCTTACTAAAGATTTAAATTGGTGTACCTATCTAGAATTTGGGTGTACTGATGGTAAGTGAGGAGTTTATTAGGAGGGTTAAGGAGTTCCACGGTCATATATGCCCGTTTGTGGTATTAGGTTTGAGGGCTGCTGAGGTAGCTTTGAGTAGGTTAGGTGTTGGGAGGGCTGGGGCTGTTGAGACTATAAGGGAGGATATCGTAGCTGTTGTTGAGGTGAATAACTGTTTTGCTGATGGTGTTCAGGTAGCGACTGGATGTACCCTCGGTAATAACTCCTTGATATATGTTGATACTGGGAAGAATGCGTTAACTGTGTTTAGGAGGGGTGGGAGGAAGGGGGTTAGAGTCTATATAGATTCTGAGAAGCTTAAGGAGAAGTACTTCCCAAGAGAAGCTCTAGAACTCTTCAGAAGGGTTGTTATTGAGAGGGTAGGTACTGATGAGGAGGTAGGAGAACTTCATAAAGTGTGGGAGGAGGTAGGTTTAAGGATGGCTGAGTTACCTGAGGAGGACTTCATTATTCAGGAGGTAGAGGTTGTTGAGGAGCCTGAAAGAGCACCTATATTCGAAAGTATTCGTTGCTCTAAATGTGGAGAACTGGTGATGGCTCCAAAAGCTGTGTTTATTGAGGGGAAGCCGTACTGTACTACATGCGTAGGTAGGGAGGTACCTGCAGTAGTTGGTAGAGGTATTTCAACATCTTTCAGAATCCCATTCAGAGTTGTTAGACAATTAAATGTTTAGGTCTTGGGGGATTCAATGAGGTTTACTATGAAAGTCCTCATACTCCTAATCCTTACCGCTATATCCTCATCTCTTATAACATACAGCTACCTCTCAGTAATATCTAAACCACTAACACATACTATGACACCAACAGTAGGGGAGACAGTTACACAAACACCGACTCCAACACAGACCATGAAGGAAGAGTACGTAGTGGTTAAGGACGTGATGAATAGGTCTGTTAGGATACCTCAAAACCTCAGTAGGGTTGTAGCGATTGGTCCAGGGATGTTGAGGCTTATAACATACCTTAACGCAACTGATGTTCTTGTTGGTGTTGAACAGCTTGAGCAGCAGGGTTGTATTGGGAGGGACTACGCTATGGCGTACTGTGACCTACTTAAAAAACTACCTGTAATAGGTCCTGGAGGCCCTAGAAACCCCCCAAACCCTGAGATGCTTATGCAGGTAAGACCCCAACTAATAATAATGTATAGAGGGTATGTTAGTCAGTACCCACCTGAGAGGCTTGAGGCAGAGGTTGGAGTACCTGTTTTAGTTGTTGACTACGGTGTTGCTGGTTATGTAGATATAGAATTCCTTAAGAAGACCCTAACACTACTTGGTAAAGTCCTCGGTAGGGAGGGGAGGGCGGAGCAGTTAGTAACATATATAGATTCTTTAGTTCAGGACCTTCAGGACAGGGTTAAGGGTAGGGAGGGTAGGCCTTCAGTCTATATAGGTGCTATATCATATACGGGTGCTCAGCCCTTCACAGCATCGCAGGCGAGGTTTGCCCCTCTTAAACTGTTAAACACTTCATCTATAGTTGATGATTTGAAGCCTGAAGGCGGTTATATACAGGTAGACTTTGAGTACTTACTGAAGGTGCAGCCTGACTACATATTCATTGATGAGAATAACTTAAGAGTTGTCTTAGATGATTTCTCTAGGAATAGAGGGCAGTACTGTAGTCTTAAGGCGTTTAGGGAGGGTAGGGTCTACGGGGTCTTACCGTTTAACTGGTACCATACGAATGTTGCAACTGTGTTTGCGGATGCTTACTTCATAGGTAAGGTATTATACCCTGAAGCATTCGCTGATATCGACCCTATTCAGAAGGGTGATGAGGTCTTTAAGATGTTTGTTGGTAAGCCCCTCTATCAAGAGTTTATCAGTAGTGGGTATCCAGGCTTTGTAAATCTAAGTGATGTGTTTAGGTGTAGCTAACGTATGGATGGTGTTGAGAGGTTATTTAAGTTAAGGAGATTCTTTCTTGTCGTGATGTTGGTTCTACTCTTTATACTCATACCTATATCAGTATCTATCGGGACTCTCGGGAATACATTCCTCGACGTATTTAAGCTCCTACTAGGTGTTGAGGGTGTTCCTACGGAGGTTAGGACTGCCTTGATGTTAAGGCTTAGGAGGGTGTTGACATCGGTTACTGCAGGTGTTATCTTAGGTGCTGGAGGGGTTTGTATGCAGGCAGTCCTTAGGAATCCTATGGCGTCACCCTTCACTCTAGGTATTTCCCATGCAGCAGCACTTGGTGTTGCGTTATCCTTAATACTTGGATTTGGTGGTGTTACTCAGTATAGGGTTGTATATGCTTATAATCCGTACGTCCTACCAGTCTTCGCCTTCATATCATCACTTCTTCAAGTGTTTATAATCCTTACTCTAGCTTATAGGGCTAAACTTACTGAGAGGGCTTTAATACTTGCTGCGATAGCTATGAGTTTCTTCTACCAAGCTATTCTAAGCTTGGTTCAGTACTTAGCGTTGAATGAGCTTCAGGTAGCTATGGTTGTTTTCTGGACTTTCGGTGATGTAGGTAGGGCTGACTGGGTAGCGGTTAAGGTCATGGCTGTTGTTGCGGGGGTACTTACTACGTACTACATAATCAAGTCTCTCGACCTAGACTTGATCTCCCTCGGTGATGATATGGCTTACGCTAGTGGTGTAGATCCTAGGAGGCTTAGGCTGGAGGTGACTTTAGCTAGTGCTCTCGGGACCTCAGTCGTAACTGCCTTCACTGGCGTAGTTGCTTTCCTCTGCTTAGTAGCACCTCATATAGCGAGGCTTGTCGTCGGGAGTAGTCATAGGTACTTGATACCGACGTCAATGCTTGTAGGGGCGATACTACTGTTAGTAGCTGATGATGTTGGGAGGACTGTTGTGAGTCCAGTCTTCCTACCAGCAGGTATTGTGTTATCCCTTATTGGGGCACCGTTACTACTTTACCTCCTCCTCAGAGGTGGTGGTTAGTGGCTGTAGTGAGGGTTTTAGGTGTTGAGGTTAGGTACGGTAGTTTTAAAGTACTTGATGATGTCTCATTAGATGTTGGTGAGGGTGAGGTCGTAGCTGTGTTAGGACCTAACGGTAGTGGTAAGACTACGTTGCTTAAGACTATAGACGGTATTTTAAGACCTGTTAAGGGTTCTGTATATATAGACTCTAAGAGTGTTTCTAGGTTAAGTAGGGTTGATATTGCGAAGTTGGTTGGTTTCGTACCGCAACACGTGAACTTAGTACGTGGTGTGAGGGTGGTTGACTTCGTATTAACTGGTAGGAAGCCCTATATAGACTTCATACCGACTTCTAAGGACTTAGAGGTGGTGTTGAGGTATTTAAGGTATGTTGATGCTGAGTACTTAGTTGATAGGGATGTTACTGAGTTAAGTAGTGGTGAGTTTCAGAGGGTCCTCATAGCGAGGGCTTTAGCTGCTGAACCACGTATACTACTACTTGATGAACCGACGTCAAACCTAGATATTAGGTATCAGGTAGCTATACTCAACCTGATTAAGAAGTTATCGAGGGAGAGGGGAGTAACTATAATAACATCACTCCACGACCTAACCCAAGCTTATAGGTATGCTGAGAAGGTGATATTCTTAAGTCGAGGTAGGATATACGCTATGGGTGGGGTAGACGACGTTATGAGGGAGGATGTTATAGAGGCTGTCTACGGGGTGAAGACTAAGGTATTACGTGATTTAAGAGCTGTAATACCTATTACTTAGTAGGTTGAACTCATTTAATCTCTGAACCCTAATACCGTGTGGTGGTTGTTAATCAGTAAACACTACGTAGTTAAAGTAAACCATAGTAAGTGTGTTCACTGTGGTTTCTGTAACTTAGTTAGTAGTTGTTACTCTCTAGGTGATTGTGTTGGTTGTCTCTCATGTTTCTACGCTTGTCCTTATGAGGCTAGGGAATTAGTTGAGTCTCACTTAGATACAAGTAATTTAGTGAGGGTCTACATTGACGGTATTGAGTTTAAAGTCCCACGTAACGTTACTGTTGCTAAGGCTTTAGAACTCATCGGTATTTCCTTCAACCCTGTAGGTTCTAGAGGTGTTAGTCTTGCTTGTAGGACTGGTGGTTGTTGGGCTTGTGCAGTTGTTATCGATTCTACGTTAGAACGTAGTTGTATAACTCCTGTTAGGGACGGTATGAGGGTTGGACTTGATGTTGAGGGTTTTAAACCTTTAAGGATTGTACACGGTCCTGAACCACACTTAGTTGGTGGTAAGGGTACTCCTTGGTGGGAGGTTAACTACTTAGAATATGTTGAAACTGCTGTATGGGTTGCTGGATGTAATCTTAGATGTCCTCAATGTCAGAACTACCACGTAACTTACGATAACGTATCAACACCTATGACTCCTGAGGAGGTAGGTAGGTTAGTTATTCACTACCATAGGAGGTATAGGACTAAGGGTATCGCTATCAGTGGTGGTGAACCAACAATTAATCGTAGGTGGTTAGTTGAGTTCTTCAGATATGTTAGTAGTAGGGTTGAGTCTAGAGTTAGGAAGCACTTAGATAGTAACGGTACTGTATTAACTCGTGACTATATTGATGAGTTAGTTGATGTTGGATGTAATAACATTGGTGTTGAACCTAAGTGTGTACGTGTTGAGACTTACATGAGGGTTACAGGTATTGATGATAGGGAATTAGCTATGAAGTACTTACAGACAGCTTGGGAGGCTGTGAAGTACGTATACGATAACTACA
>JAJHRE010000084.1 GCA_020832985.1 Desulfurococcaceae archaeon
AACTTCAGTTTTGAAGTTATTGATGAGTATAAGGTTGGTATAGCTAATGTTAGAATAGTTAGGTATCCTAATAACTCATACCAGTACTTAGTTGAGGAAGTACTTAGTAAGGATGTAGAGGATTTAATAGTTAAGAATATTGATAAGATACTAAACTCAATACCTTATAATGAGGAGATTAACGAGTTAACATTATCTAAGGTTATCTCTAAGGTGTTGAATATCAATGATAAGGATATGGTTAAGTTTATATACGCTCTTAAGAAGGAACTTAAGTATAAGAAGTTTCAAGTCTTAATTGAGGACCCCTATATAGAGGATATAACATTATCTGGTGTAGGCCCTGTATGGGTTAGACATAGTAAGGTTTTAAAGATAGACCCTGAGGCGGATTTCATACCTACTAATATAGTCTTAAGTGATGTTAATGAAGTACTTAAATACATAAACCTCTTCGCTGAGAAAGCTAATAAGATGATAACTACTACATCACCTATACTAGATGCTAACTTACCTGAATGTGATGGAGGTCATAGAATACATTTAGTACTACATGATGTAAGTTTAGGTAGGCCTGAAATAACTATTAGGAAGAAGAGGAGTTATGGTGTTTTAAGTCTTAAGTCATTGATTGATGAGGGTATGATATCAGAATCTATTGCTAGGTATTTAGGCTTAGTAATAAGAGCTAGAGGTAGTATAATGATTATAGGGCCTCCAGGTTCTGGTAAGACTACATTACTTAGAGCTCTACTCTACACATTCATACCACCGTCTTGGAAGATCGTCATAATAGAGGATACCCCTGAGATAGACCCCCTACCTAAGAGTAATTGGATTAGGTATGTAGTCCCAACATCAGACCCAACACTAGATCAACTCACACTATCTAAAGCCGCCTTAAGAGCTTCAGTAAGCAAGTACATAGTTATAGGGGAGACTAGAGGTGCTGAAGCTCAAGTACTAGTTCAGGCAATGAATATGGGTTTAGGTGGTTTAACGACATTCCACGGAGGTAATGTTAGAGAGGCTATAGTAAGACTTACAGGACCTCCGATAAACCTAAGCTACCATCAGGTAAGTATGTTTTGGACCTTCGTAACAGTTAATTACGTCCTCGACGGTAAGTCGTTAAGGAGGGCTGTAGTAAGTGTTGATGAACCTATATACGATGCTGAAACAGATAACATAATAATTAATAACCTATTCACATATGGTGATGAAGTAACTTATGATGAGGTTTTAAGGAAGAGTGTTAAGCTTAAGAACAATGGTGTTTTAACTCATCAGTTAGTAAGTGTTATGATGTAGGAGTTATCACGATGAACTTACTGAGGAATTACCTAGAGAGTCTACAGAACCTTAGGGTTAGGGCAGGTCTAACTGTAACTGACCTGAAGAACCTCTTAAAGATAGTTCTACAGGACATCACTATAGTATTACTACCTACAGCAACCATCACTACATACTCATTATATGTCGGAATTATTGAATTAAGTACAGCGATGATGTTGTTAAGTATTTCATCATTTATAGCCCTCATAACACCTCATCTGAAGTACGTATTCGTGATTAGGTCTAGAAATAGGGTATTAGAAAGAGAGTTCATATACTTCATAATTTCTGAGTCGATAACGTATTCAAGATCTACGGAGTTAGTTAATGATTTATGCGTATTAGATGGTTGGGAAGGGGTGTTCTCAACATTAGTTAATGAGGGGTTGAGGCTGAGGATTTATAGGAAGTTCTTAACAACTATTGAGGCTATTAACTTCTACATTAGGTATACATCATCAAGTCTTATATCGAGGTTATTAAGTGATTACGTACTAGCTTACTCTAAAGGTATTATAAATGCGTGGTTTACACATACATCATCTGAATTACTGCGTAGGTTGAGGAGTGAGGTTACTGCGTTAATGAAGTTGAGGACTACAGTAGTGTTGATAATGGGGGTAGTAGTTAGTTACTTACCAATGCTTATGTTCTCACTATCCATAATTACTGGTGGAGGGGAGTTAAATACCGTATTAGTCGTTGTACCCGTACTCATGATACTATCTATGTTCATACTACCTAGTAATACACAGCATTTGAGGATGTACAATAAATCTACATTAGTAGGTAAGTTAGTTACTGCTTCTTCATATGTGTTGATATCCTTAACAGCAATCTCTACATACTTAAGCCTAGGGAATACTAACTATTTAATTAAGGCTGCAGCTACAGTATCGTTATTTAACGGTATATTAAACATAGTTGAACTTTATAACACTGTATGTGAGGTTCATGAACTACCTAAGGTCTTATATATGTATGCTGAAACACCTCATATCTTGGTAAACCCTCTAAACGCTCTTAAGGATGTATTAAGTAGTTGTAAGTCTAAGAGTTTGAGGGAGTTAGGTAAGAAGTTAAGCTTAAGTAACGTTAGGGAAGGTGTCTCAATCCTTAAGTCGTGGTTAGGTAGATACGTATACTACGTAATTATCAAGTCATTAACTACTGGAAGTTTAGGTAAGGAGCAATTACTTAACTTAAGGGTCTTAACATTAGATATGTTAGAAGATTTTAAACAGTACTTAGTCAGTGTACTACCACTTATAATGATGTCGTTGTTAATGCCCTTCTTCATGGTCTCTATGGCATCGTTAGCTAACGTAAACATCAGTAATTACATATTCTATATATACGTAATAGTAGTTACGTACTCGTTATATGTAGACTACACACTCTTTAATACCTTCAATAGTACCTTAATCACCGGAATCACACTCCTAATCCTAAGTATTAGCTGGTGTTACTAGATGAGACTTCCTGACCTAGTGAAGACTTTAGAATTAAGTGATTTACCTAAAATTCATAGGGTTAAAGAAGTAATCAGTAGGTGGGTAATCCTTAAGAGTCTAACATATAACAAGTTAATTATTAAACCACTAGTTAGGAGTTTTGATGAGACACCGTACGTAGTAGTTAATGATGATTTAACTGTTGATGAGGTGGGTTCATGGGTATTAAATGATGGTAAGTCTTCAAAGGTCTTAGTAGGTAGGGATGATGAGTTAGTAGTTAATGGTAGGTGTTACACATTCACTAATGATTCAATACTCTGTATAGACAGTACTAACATCTCTGTAGTTGATACTGTAGGTGGTAGTGAGGAGGTCTTAATAAGTGGTTACGATAACGTTGATGTTAAATCATTATACGGTTCTTCAATAGCTATAGTCGGTCGTGACGGTAGGAAATACGTTGTAATACCTACGCTTAAGGAGAAAGTTATGGAGGTTCAAGACCTCCACTACGTAGATTCTAAAACAACAGCTATACTACTCATTAAGTATAAGAGGAAGTACTTCCTACTAATCCACCATAAATACTTAGGCATTAGTAAGTTCTATGAGTTAGGACGTTGTGATGATTTTAAAGAAGTATTAGTCGGTGATGGTTTAGGGATTTTAAGATGTGGTAAAACCACCTACTTAATATCTTATGATGAGTTACTGAAGATACCGCAACTGAATTTAGAACCTATAGCTAGTGTAGGAAGTGATTACATACTCTACGAACCAAGTTATGGGGTATTAGTTAGGTTTGACGGTAGGGAATTCAAGCAATTATTATTTCTAGAGAAACCTAACATCGTAGGGAAGATATCTACTAACGACTTAATAGTTATTTCTAAAGGTTACCCCTACATAATTACTGATAACGTATGTAAGGTTATAACTAATCAGAAGGTAGTATACGGTAGTACCGGGAATGACTACATAATACTTAGGACGTTTAAGGAGTTGGAAGTGTATAGTAAGTTAACACATATAGCGTCGTATAAACCCTTAGAGTGTAGGTTAATAAATAATAACTTAATATGTCTTCGAAATAGTAAGGTATACATCTACGACTT
>JAJHRE010000025.1 GCA_020832985.1 Desulfurococcaceae archaeon
ATCTGAAACCACTACCTTAAACTCTACCACGACACCACCTTAAAGACTAAACCTACTTAACATATAAAACTTTTAAGTATTACTCTAACGAACATAGATACTAAACACTTCTTAAATACCTACGTAGAGGCGTTTCCCCGCTTTCAATATTTGTGAATAGTTTTAGATAGGTTTGCGGGGTTGGGCCTCGGTGCGGGATCACTAGCTTCATCCGCACCTCATGGGCCCCAGTCGAGCCTAACGTCATGAGGCTCCCATCTGAGTTTAGGTACTTTAACCCAATGTTTATTGCACCTACAACATCTCTTTCAAGAACTTTTCCACTTATCTTTGCTACTCTGAAAACTATTTTCATTACCTTCACTCTCTTAACCCCCTTCACCGCAGTGCGGATCATCAGGGGTTCAAACCTCTTAATCCTCCTACCTGTGAATGGGTCTTTAGATGATGTACCCCTCTCAGAAACCTTAACAACGTGCACGGGTGTCTCATCGAGTAACTTAATTAACTTCTTAACACTCCACTGGTGAATCCTATGCCTCAGCTTACTGTTAGCATCCTCTTCCATCCTCTCCTTAGCCTTCTCATTAATATTACCAACCACTACAACAGCTTTGTTTTCGATAGTAAGATTTTCTACGAACTTAGCTGTCTTCCTCAACACATCGAGCTTTCTCTCTTTTTCACGAAGCTTCCTAAGCTTCTTCTTAACCTCCCTGACCTTAGTTGATTTGCCTCGTGTTATCCTCTTCCTCCTCTCTGAGTAGGCAATGGCAATCCCTCCAAGACCAGTCTCAACTCTGTAGACATCTGTAAGAGTGCTGTTCTTAAATACTGCAACAGTAACGTTGTTCTCATTAACATCTACAGCAATAACGTTCTTAGGGTCGTAACTAACATCAAACTCTCTAGTGAAGGTTAGGTATGCAATTACTTTCTTACCTAGAATCTTAAACCTCAACTCACTAGCTAGTCTCCAACCACTACAGAGGTATCTATGAAGTTGTTTATGATTTCTGTAGTGGAGCTCTACCCAACCCCTGTGAGTCCTCAGCTTAATGATTCCGTCTTCTAGTCTCCAGTCCTGTGAATCTGAGTATGTTATTGTTACTCTCTTAACTTCTGGTTTATCCTTGTGCACCTTACCCTTCTTCACACGCTCTCTAAAGCTCTTAGCCCTCCTAACAGCATCTCTATAAGCACCCTTAATCACTCTAGTCGGTAGCCAAGGATACCTCTCCCTAAACTTCTCGTAGAAGACATTATGTAGTGTCTCTTGAGATGCCTTATACTTAACAGCATACTCAACCATCTCAACAAGCATCTCCCTATAAACACCCTCAATCTCCCTAAGAGCCCTCCTAGCATATCTGTTTGCATAACACTCTAGAACCACGGCTCTAGTTAGAGTCTTTAACAACTTCTCCAATACAGCTCACTACCTCCTTATACTTCTTAGACCTCTTACCGTAGATCCTAGATGCAAATGAAGTAACTATCTCTATGAAGTCTTCAACAAGTTCTTGAACATAGTCTTTCGGCTCCTCCTGAAAAACCACGTAAACATCTACACCAAAGGTATTGAATAAAGTCTTGAGATATTCAAAACCGAACCTAGTTAATCTATCTCTGTACGCGACCACTACTGCCTGTATCTCCCTCCTCTTAGCCATCTCAATAAGCTTTCTCAGCCCTCCCCTATCCTCATTCAAACCACTAGCAATATCTGTGACAACAACGTATTCAGCGTTTGGGAGGTTCTTATAGACCCAGAGCTTCAAAGCCTCAACCTGTCTCTCCAAATCATCTCTCTGAGTATTCGAGGAGACTCTAGCATATATAGCTACACGCCTAACCCTCTGAACACCTTCAAGAACCCTCTCAACCTCACTATAAGGAATCCTCCACTTACCATGGACACTGTAAGCAACAACCTTACCACTCTTAATCCAACTAATCACAGCACTCCTAGACACACCAATAATCCTAGCAAACTCCCTAGTCGTTAAATACTGCTCACTCAACACATTATACCAAGTATTTACAGCTGTTTACAGCTATTTAAACTTATCACCAGTTCTGCAACAGCCTATGTAGAAGAATAAAGTTATTAGTGATAAGTTCAAGAGTGTAGTGTCTATATCGTTAAGTACACCTAATACTGACTTACTTAGTAAGTAACCACTAATGATGTACGCTACCATTGACGCTATACCTACGTTCTCGAGAAGAACTGCTAATATTCTGGAGAGGAGGAGGGCTACGAGTAGGTCGAGTAAGCTCATGTTCAGATATTAACACTTGTTACTGTTTTGATGAGGCTACTACCTGATCTATACTATGTATTATACCTCCTAACCTCTCAATGGTTTCCCTAACAACTTCATAATCTATAGAGTTACCCTCAATAGTTATCGTTAGAGTTACTGTCTCAACATCGATCTCATTAACTGTAATTACTACCTGATCCACACCTTCAAGACCGGATAACGTCTGAGCTAACTCAACTATTGAAGGTCCTTTAAGCGGTTTCAACACATCTAGAACTATCTTCTTTAAAGGCATCTCAACATCTACTTAATCCTAACTCTATTTACCTTCTTACTACTCCAGGAGTACCTCCTAATCCTAGAACTCCTACCGAAGCCGCAGGCCGCACAGTACCCCTTAGATACGTTATATGCGTGTCTACCACATCTACGACACCTAATATGTGTCTTACCCTTACTCCTCTTACCCATTGAAGGTGTTCCTTTCATAGGATCACCCAGTTGCTGGTGATATCAACAGTACGTTCTCCCCCCTAATAACTACAGTCCCTAACCTCCTACTACTTTCGGGGGTTACCTCCTCAGCATCCTCGATAACTAGGTTTAGGTGTTGGTCGAAACTCTTCAACCTACCTCTTAACTCCTTACCACCCCTCAACTTAACCAGTACTATATTACCTATAGATTCCTGAAGTAATTTCTGAGCTGTATCACTCATGTAGACACCAGTACCTCTAACTACTCACTTAAGTAGTTAAAAATCTAACTCATAAGTTATTAATGGTGGGCATCTGCAGATAACACCTCTAAGGAAGAAAGAGGTTAAACAGTTAAAACAGACTTTAACTACGTTATACCCTAAAGCATCCCAACTAATATCTGGTTGTGAGGAATTCCTACTGATTAAGGAGGGTGAGGAGGAAGTATTAGTTATGGATAATACACCAGCTTTTAAACTCTATGAAGGTACGTACATACCTACCCTAGTCCTGATAAAGTTGAAGATGAAGGACTTACTACCTAAGGTAGTAGTTGATGAAGGTGCTGTAAAGCATATAATGAACGGTGCTGACGTCATGATACCTGGGATAGTCGAGTTTGAGGAATTCCATAAGGATGAATTAGTAAGTGTTTGGGAACCTAAGAAAGAAACACCGATAGCTGTAGGTAAAGCACTCATAGACTCTAAAATAATGAAGGAGTTGAGGAAGGGGAAGGCGATAAAGAACCTACACTACGTAGGGGATAAAACATGGAACTTAACGTTAAAGATCATCACAAAAACGTAAAACTTAAAATCAGTAAATAAATAAGAACATTAAGGTGGGCCGGTAGCTCAGCCTGGAAGAGCGCTCGGTTGGCATCCGAGAGGTCCCGGGTTCAAATCCCGGCCGGTCCACCATTGAGAGAACCCTAACGACTTCAGAAGTACTCAGGCCTAAGAGTTCTTAGCTTTACTGACATGGTAGAACTTTAATAATGTTATCCTATGATTAAGGAGGAACTACATGATTAAATTACTTCCTAACCAACATACCTAATGTCTGAATTAATTCATTTAGTGTTAAGTCTTTATAGAACGTATCCAAACCTATTAATGCTAACCTCGGTCTATCTCCTGCCTCCTCCCTCCAGTAGTTTAGCCAGTCTTGAAGTAATTGCTTAGAATCTAAATAACCCTTAACCGTAGTTACTGTTTTATTATCTCTCACCCATTCATATGTGAAGAGGCTGTTTTGAATTCCTAATTTCTTTATGTCTGGGTGGATGTGAGTTGGTGATAACCACCATACCTGCTCCCTACCTAAACGATCCTTAAGTGTAAGTCTTATTAATAAAGTGTACCCGTTTAACCAATCCCCTGCAGGGTCTATAATATACCAGGACCCATTAACATAGGTAATTACAGCTACATGACCAGTCACATTACTACTCCATCCTATTAAGTATGTGTTGTTTATGTATGGTTTAATTATTGAGTACACCAACACTGCTAAGTCCTCACAATCACCACCTAAATCAACTAGAGTCTCATTAGCTAACTTCCAGTAATTACTTTTAATAGTATTCTCAGACCTAATAGCTATAGAATCATACTGATAGTAAGTACTATTCATAACATACTCAAACACATTCATGAGGAATCCCTCAAGTGAGGGTTTAGGTAATTCCTTAGATATGTTGATTACTGAATTAATTGACTTAATAAGGAAGTTATTGATTTCCTCCTGAGACATAGTGAATAGTTCTGCCGGGAACACAGCACTCTTAAGCTTATTCTGTAGGTTTACGAGTTCGTGCTGTGTTACGGAGTACTCCGAACTTAACTTAGATAATGCGTCCATATAGTATGTTAGGTTCTCCCTAAGCATATTGTTTAGAGTGTTTAACCTATTAACTTCATCCTGTAGTTGATTAATTCGAGCCTCGTACATCATCTTAAGTTGGTTTATCTGGGATTCGTAGTCCTTCCTAAGCATCTCATTCTCAGACTTAAGTCTCTCAACCTCATTCTGTAACTCTAAGACCTTCCTACGATTAGTTATAGAGTCAATAACATCATTAATCACAGCCCTCACAAGATCTAGGTAAGGAATCTCTACAAGGTAAACAATAACTAAGAATGTAATTACTATTAAAAACACTGTTAAGGACTTCCTCACATAACCACCAACTCCTTAAATAATCTTATTAAGTATAAATTTACTTATGATGAGTCCTACCACACTAACTACAACTTATTATGAAGTCTTAGTAGCTGTATATTGGGGTTAGATTTGGAGAGTGTTTGTAAGGGGTTTGTAGGTAGGATATATACTTCATTTAACCCTGTAAGAGTTGTTGATGGTGTTTTAACGTGTGGTGGTAGGGTAGTATTTGTAGGTAGTTCTAGGGATGTTGAGAAGTTATGTAATGTGTTAGGTTGTGATCTAATAGATCTTAAATCATATACCGCATTACCTGGTTTTATAGATTCACATATACACCTACTTGATGTTGGTGATGTCCTTAACTCCTTAGATTTAAGAGGTGTTAGAAGTGTTGAGGAATTGAAGAGGTTGTTGAAGGAGTTTTCTAAGTCACGGAGTGGTTGGGTTATTGCTAGGGGCTTTGACCATGAACTACTTAGTGGTAGGATGTTGAGTAGGTATGATTTAGATGATGCGGTTCCTGATAAGCCTGTATTAGCTATAAGGGTTTGCGGTCATTTAGGTGTTTTGAACAGTAAGGCGTTAGAGGTTTTAAGACTTTCGAGTGGAGGTAACGTAGATTTAAGTAGTGGTGTAGTTGTTGAGGATTTATTAGATAAGGTCCTTGAGGAGATTAGGTATGAGATGTCCTTAGATGAGGTTGAGAAGTTATTAATTGATGCTCAAAACCACGTAATGAGGTTTGGAGTCACGTCTATCGGGTTGATATCAACTACAGCTAGTGATAAGTTATTACTAGCACTCTTAAGTCTTCAGAGGAGGGAGGCTTTAAAGATTAGGGTTAGGATGTACATGAGTTATAGGAGTTTAAAATCTCTCGGACCTACAGCTAAGTTATTGAGTGGTTTAAGTAGTGAGTGGTTAAGAGTGGTTGGTGTGAAGTTCTTTGCTGATGGTTCTTTAGGTGCTAGGACTGCATTACTGTCTAGACCGTATAGTGATGACCCGTCAACTAATGGTGTTGAGGTTATGAGTAGGGTTGAGTTAGCTCAGGCATTAAGGGAGGTTGTAGGGTTTGGTCTTCAACCAGCAATACATGCTATAGGTGATAGAGCATTAGATAATGTATTATGGGCTGCTGAGGAAGTAGGGTTGGTAGGCATCAATAGCTTTAGGATAGAACATGCATCAGTAGTTAGGGATGATCAGTTAGGACTCATTACTAAGTTAAGACCCGGCATATCCATACAACCACACTTCATATTAACTGATTGGTGGGTTGTTAAGAGAGTTGGTTTAGAGAGGGTAAGGTTTGTATATAGGTTTAAGACCTTACTAAACCTTAACTTAGTGATTGGCTTATCAACAGATGCACCTGTAGAGCCTGTAAATCCTTGGGAGACTGTATATGCCGCAGTTACGAGGGGCTGTTCAGACTCTATAGAGTTATGTAGGTATACTGAGGATGAGAGATTAACCCTAGCTGAAGCATTACATCTATATACTACAGGATCTGCAGAACTCCTCAGAGATGAGGAGGTAGGTTCTCTAGGACTTGGGAAGTTAGCAGATATCGTAGTAGTTGATAGGGACCCATTCGAAATCTCAGATCCTAAGGAGTTAAGGAATGTATCTACAGTTAAGGTATTTGTAGGAACTGAAGAAGTATATTAACTAAGGTTTAATAACCTTTAAACACTATACTACCTAATCCGTTATGGAGGATAAATGTGTTACTTAGGAAGTTATCTATAGTTATGTTAGGTCCTGCAGGATCTGGTAAGACATCACTAGCTAGTGCATTAGGTAATTGGTTAGAAGGGTTAGGCTATAACGTCGCATATATTAACTTAGACCCAGCTGTTGAAGTCCTACCGTATAAACCTACATTTGATGCTAGAGATGTTGTTAGAGCTCGTGATGTGATGCTTAAGGAGGGTTTAGGACCTAACGGAGCTATCATTAGATCTATAGATATCCTATCTGAAAATTACGAGTACTTAGGTAAGAATTTAATGAATATCAACTCTAATTCCGACCTAATGATAGTGGATACACCTGGTCAACTAGAGATACTGATGTTTAGGAATTCAGGTCTAAAATTAATAAATATTATTAAGGAAGTTTCAAAACCTGTAGGTGTTTTCCTTTTAGACCCTACATTAGGACTTAGAGGTAATAGTGCTGCTGTAGTTACGTTAATGGCTATAGTAATTAGGTTAGGTTTAGGGATACCTACGTTACCAGTGTTAAGTAAAGCTGATTTAATCAACGTTAAGAGTGTTATCTACTCAACTAGTTACTATACTGAAGTAGAGCAAATACTTGATGAGTTAAGGAGTGGGGGAGAGATACTTACTGATATGCTGATAGAGGTTTTAAACATTGTTAAGAAGTACTTAAGACCTGAGAGGTTATTAGCAGTATCAGCACTTAATGGTTACGGTATTGAAGATTTATACAAAGCTATACATGAGATATTCTGTACTTGTGGTGATTTAACGTAATTAACATATTGTTAATTAATGTTTAAGTCGTTAGATTCTTAACGACTTCACCATTTCTAACCCCTACGTATTCCCCTTCAGAAACACTTATGACTCCATTAACTATGACGTAATCTATACCTACTGGGTACTTATTAGGGTCTTCAAAAGTAGCTCTATCCTCAATATTTTTAATATTTAACACTACTAGGTCTGCTTTAAACCTAGGTGCTATTATACCTCTATCGTTAAGTCTTAACTTCTGTGCAGGTATTGAGGACATCTTAGCTACTGCTTCCTCTAAACTCAGTATTCCTAAGTCCTTAACATATCTCTTAATGACTCTAGGGAATGTACCGAAGAATCTTGGGTGTGGTTTACCCATGCCTAACGGGATGACTAAGGAGTCAGAACCTATGAGTGAGTATGGTTGTTTAAGCCCGTATATTAGGTCTTCCTCATTCATGAAGTGCATTACCATTAAAGTCCTACCCTGATCACTACATATCAAGTCGAAGATGATGTCGTAGGGGTCCTTACCCAACTCTCTACTTAATTCTAATATACTCCTACCTTCACAGGGTTTACAACTTCCTGAGTAAGATATGACTATATCCTCCCATCTAAGTATTTTGAGTAAGTTCTCCCAATCAGAACTACTCTCTACGAGTTTAATCACCTCATTCCTAAACCCCTTATCACTTAACTTAGATATCAGTATATCAAATCCGTCCCTATATAATGATTGAGGTAGTAACGCTATTAGTGATGTAGAACCAGCTGTGTATGGATACATATCATAGTTTACCTCAACACCGTACTCTCTATACTTTCTTACTAAGTCAATAACTTCCTTAACCTTACCCCAGTTAGGTCTACCAGCAGCTTTTAAATGACTTATCTCTACTGGAATCCCAGCCTTTAAA
This sequence comes from Desulfurococcaceae archaeon, assembly GCA_020832985.1. Taxonomy (GTDB): domain Archaea; phylum Thermoproteota; class Thermoprotei_A; order Sulfolobales; family NBVN01; genus CAZZLT01. The sequence continues at coordinate 8,334 of JAJHRE010000025.1, forward strand.
CCTATCTCTAACGCCTCCTCAACAGCTTCCAATAGTCTATGTGATTCACTCCTGATATGTGTTGAGTATATACCTCCATAACTACTTACAACCTTAGCCAACTCGACCAACTCATTAGTTGATGCGTAAGATCCTGGTGGGTAGATAAGACCTGTAGATATGCCGAAGGCTCCTGCCCTCATAGCATCTACAGTTAACTCCTTCATCATTTCTAAATCCTCATTACTTAAGTAATCATCGAATCCAGCAACATTAATACGTAGTGTTCCGTGACCTACTAGAGGGACTATATTAACAGCTGGTTTAACAGTCTCTAAAGTCCTTAAGTACTCATCAAAAGAACTCCAGGTGATATCTACTGAGATACCTAGGGAGAGTTGACTCCAGAATCTCTTAATATCGTTTAAAGACTTAGGTAGTACCGGAGCTGCTGAAAACCCGCAATTACCTATGACTAAAGTTGTGACTCCCTGCATTAGAGAGTTTAGAGCTTCAGGGTATGCTATGATTGATAGGTCTGAATGATTATGCATATCTATGAATCCAGGGACTACGTACCTACCCTTAACATCTATAACTACGTCACTACTTACATTCTTTAAATACCCGATACGGACTATACGTCCATCCTTTACAGCGATATCTGTTTCGAACCAGGTCTGAGTTACACCTGTAACGACTTTACCATTCCTTATGACTAGGTCATAACTCGTTAAACCCACCGTTAATTAATTAACTAGTCGTTAATATAATTACTTCCTTAACTCACCTATTAAGTGCTTAACCTCAGGTAGTATTAACTTCTTAAGTGCTAACTCTACTGCTTGAGGAGATCCTGGGGTTAGGAAGATTACTGAGTTTTTAGATATGCATGCGTAATTTCTTGTAAGTATTGCTGCTGAACCGAATTGAAGGTATGTTAAGTACCTAAATAACTCACCATATCCTGGTAACATCTTACTACAGAATTTAACTATAGTATCGGCAGTGATATCCTTCCTACTAATACCTGTACCACCAGTTATTAATAGTACATCACATAAGTCTAAACACTTCATAACCTCCTCAGATAGGGCCTCATCATCGTTCGGTACTACCTTACTAAATATTAGTTCGTGTCCGGAGTTGATGATTAAGTCCTTAACAAGAGGGCTTATCTCATCTTTTTTTAAACCCTTAAATATCGTATCGCTAGTGATTATTAGGCAGAACTTAACCTTTATATCACTCCATAACTCCCTATGTTCTTCAACCGGCATTAGGAGGACCTGACTTAGACATTTTAAGGTATTCCTCAACAATATCATAACCGAATAACTGTTTAAACCTCTCCCTACCTTCTTTAGTCATCATTGACGGATTCCATGGAGGGTTAAATGTTATGTTAACCTTCACATCCTTCACCCCCTCCACACCCTTAACATAGTTGATAACCTGCTGAACTACAAATACTGTTATAGGGCATGCTGGAGTTGTTAAAGTCATATCTATATGCACCACGTTATCCTCATCAACATCAACCCTATAGATCAGTCCTAAGTCATAGATGTTTATAGGTATTTCAGGGTCGTAAATAGTCTTAAGAACACTCACAACACGATTAATTAACTCTTCCTTACCCACTAATCCAACACCGAATTAATTAGGGATTACCTAATTTAAGTTATAATCATCCTTAGTACATCCCTTTTTAGGACTCCTTAAACAATTGTTAGGATAAGTTATCCGTAGGAAATAGTTAGGAATTCTAATAGTAATATTTATAAATTACTAAGTACTCAATTGTGTAGGTTTTGAGGTGTATTGTAGTGTTGAGAGGTTTTCATGGGACAACAACAGTAGGTATAGTAGTAAATGATGGTGTGGTGTTAGCAGCTGATAAGAGAGCTAGTAGTGGGTTATATGTAGCTCATAAAACAGTTAGGAAGATTATTAGGATGGATGATAGGGCTGCTCTTACGATAGCTGGATTAGTAGCTGACGCTCAAACACTAGCTGATTTCCTGAAGATTGAGATCTTAAGTCGTAAGGTGATGTACGGTTACACACCAACGTTAAAGTCCTTAGCAAAACTACTATCGTTAATTCTTAACTCATCAAAGTATTACCCATACATAGTTCAGTTACTCTTAGGAGGTTATGATGATAGACCTAGACTATATGCTATAGAGTTATTCGGTGATGTTGTTGAGGAGGATTACGCAGCTACTGGTTCCGGCTCACCAATAGCTATAGGTGTTATAGAGAGTAATTATAGGAGGGATATGCCTGTTGATGAGGCTTTAAACCTAGCTGTTAAGGCTGTCTCAGCATCTATAGCGAGGGATGTATTCACTGGTGAGGCTGTGGATGCTGTAGTTATAACTAAGGATTCCTATAGAGAATATAGCTTTAAAATCAGGTGATATTTAACTACATGACGTCTGTAGATAAAGTTAGGCAGTTAATAGTTTCTGAGATCTTAGGTCAGATACCGAAGGAGGCTCAAGTAACTAAGATTGAGTTTGAAGGCCCTGAAATAGCTGTTTACGTGAGGAATGTTAATTTCATAGTAGAGAAGGATGAGATAATCAAGAATATAGCTAAGACTATCAGGAAGAGGATAGTAGTTAGAGTTGATGAGAGTAGTAGGAAGCCTGAGAAGGAAGTTATTAAATACATACTAGCTACTACAGCTTCAGAAGCTAAAGTAACAGAAGATGATATAACCTTTGATAAGGTATTAGGTGAGGTAGTCATAACCACTCCAGAACCTAAGTACTTCTATAAGGATGATAGAGCTTTATATAAGAAGATATTCATAGAGACTGGTTGGAGGCCGAGGATAGTTAGGAAGCCCCCACTTAAATCACGAATTCTAGACTCAGCACTGAAGTACTTAGTCAGTGAGAGTGATGAGAGGTTAAAGATCTTACGAAGTATCGGTGAGAGGATACATAGGGATACTTTATTTAAGGATAGGTATGTCAGGATAACAGCTTTAGGAGGGTTTATGGAGGTTGGTAGGTCAGCAATACTTGTTGAGACTTCCGAGAGTAAAGTATTACTAGACTTCGGTTTCAACCCTAACGCACCTGATACCTCATCATCAATGCCTAGAATCGATGCTATAGGTATTAGTCCTGAGGAGTTAGATGCTGTGGTAGTGACTCACGCACATCTAGACCACTGCGGGTTAGTACCATTCCTGTTTAAGTACGGTTATGAAGGCCCTGTATATGCTACAGAAGCTACTAGGGATTTAATGATACTCCTCCAGCTAGACCTGCTAGACATATCTAAACGTGAAGGAAAACCACTACCATTCGACCTAAAACATGTACATAAGGCCTTACTACATACTATACCGTTAAAGTATAACGAAGTTACTGATATAGCTCCAGACATAAGGTTAACCCTATACGATGCTGGACACGTACTCGGTTCAGCAATAGCCCACCTACATATAGGTAACGGCCTACATAACATAGTATATACGAGTGATTTTAAGTACGGTAAGACTAGACTCCTAAATAGAGCTAATGACGTATTCCCAAGAGTTGATACGTTGATAATGGAGGCTACTTACGGAGGTGTTGAACAACCGTCTAGGGAGGAGGCAGAGGCGAAATTCATAGAGATTGTTAAGAAGACTGTAGAACGTAAGGGTAAGGTTTTAATACCTACGTTATCCGTTGGTAGGGCACAGGAGGTTATGGTGATACTAGCTAATGCTATGGAGTCTGGACTCATACCTAAAGTCCCGGTATATATTGAGGGTATGATAAATGAAGTCACAGCTATACATACAGCATACCCAGAACTACTGTCTAAGGAGTTGAGGGAGAAGATATACTCAGGTTTAAACCCGTTCACATATGAGGTATTTAAAGTCCTATATGATAGGAGTGCTAGGGAAGAGATCGTAGAATCTAACGAACCATCGATAATCATGGCTACCTCAGGGATGTTAACCGGCGGTCCAGCTGTTGAGTACTTCAGACTTATGGCTTCAGACCCTAGGAACTCTATAGTGTTCGTTAACTACCAAGTTGAGGGTACTTTAGGGAGGAAGGTGAGGGACGGTATTAAGGAGGTTCATATGGTGGTTGAGGATAAACTCCAGGTTATTAAGGTTAATATGGAGGTATACTCTATTGATGGGTTCTCAGGACATTCAGACCATAAGCAGTTAACTAGGTACCTGAAGAATTTAATCTCTTCAGGTCTAAAGCCTAAGAGGTTGGTAGTAAATCATGGAGAACCAGAGAATATAAGGAAGTTCATTAATGAGGTAGTGAAGATGAAGATGAAGAGAGAGGTCTATGAGGATCTTGAAGTCTACGCACCTAGGGTTTTAGAGTCCTTAACATTAGTTATATGATGTCCTTAACACCTCTCCATCCATACTTACCGATTAGTGGTACGAAGACGCAGGGGGTATCCCTCTCAACCTTAATGTTGTTGTTTAAGTCCTTAGTAACGATTGTTAGGTACTGTATGTAGAGATCACCTACTGGTATGACTAACCTACCACCAGGTTTTAACTGGTCTATTAATGGCTTAGGTATTTCCGGTGCAGCTGCTGTTACGATGATCCTATCATAAGGTGCCTCAGCCTCATAACCTAAAGTACCGTCACCATGTATTACAGTAACTCTATTTAAGTATCCAGCCCTCCTTAAGTTCTCCCTAGCAAACTCTACCAACTCCTTAACTATCTCTATAGTGTATACATGTCCTGAATCACCGACTATCTCAGCTAGTATAGCTGCTTGATACCCAGAACCTGTACCGACTTCAAGGACTTTATCACCTTCTCTAGGGTCTAACGCCTCAGTCATTAAAGCTACCATATGTGGGGCACTAATCGTCTGTCCATAACCTATAGGTAGTGGGGTGTCGACGTAAGCATAATCCCTTAGGTTAGGTGGGATGAAGAGTTCTCTAGGGACTTTAGACATAGCCTTAATAACCTTCTCAGTCCTAAGTATACCGGCTCTGACGAGCTCATTAATTAACTCCTCCTTAGTTCTCCTGTACTCTATACCTCAACAACCAATAGTAATGCCTACTAAAGACTATTAAATCTTAAATACCTTTAAATACCTTAGTATAAGTCTTCACTTAATGATGTTAGCTATGGTTGGGGAGGGAGACATATCAACATGTACAGCATCAGAAGTTCTGATGATTAGTGGTCATAAGAATGTAAGAGCTACGCATAAGACAACTCTAGAATTCACTAAGGAGGACTACTTAACAGAACGTGGGGACTGTATAGTAGGTATCTCAGCTACTAAAGCGTTAAAGGACTTCAACACATCATTTAAGGAATTAGCTCGGAGGCCTACATCAGTAGTCATAACCATGATATTAACCCCTAACGGTATCTACGATGTTATAGTAGGTAGAGGTGATGAAAGACTTACTTACGAAGATGATGTCAGGATAATAATTAGGAGGTCTGATTATGTCTGTAGAGCTACAGCTGCTGTGAGGTCTGATAAAGCAGCTATAGATTTAAAACGTGATTTAATTAATTATTTAAGGTTTGAGGGTTCTAAAGCATTAGTTATTATGTTAGTACTAGATTTAAATTGCTTCTGGAGCCTTCCACTCCCCCCAAACTTCCCTTAAGACCTTACTCACCTCACCTAATGTTGCCTTACTACGGATTGCCTCTAATATGTACGGGAATATATTAACTTCAGGTTTCTCAGCAGCCCTCATAACATCATCTAAAGCTCTCGTAACTTTAACGTTATCCCTCTCACTCCTAAACTTACTTAATCTCTCTACAACCCTCCTCCTAACCTCAGGGTCTACCCTAAGTATCTTAACCTTAGGTACTCCCGGCTCCACAAGTACATTAACACCTATTATAGGTATCTCACCCTTCTCAACCTTAACTTGATACTCATAAGCTGCTCTAGCTATCTCCCTCTGAGGATACCCTAACTCTATAGCTTTTAACATACCACCCATCCTATCAATCTCATCAATTATCTTCCAAGCCTTCTCCTCAATCTCATCAGTTAACCATTCTATATAGTAGGAACCTCCGAGCGGGTCTATAGTATCTATAACTCCAGACTCGTAAAGTATTACTTGTTGAACCCTTATAGATAGTTTAACAGCTTCCTCACTAGGTAGTGAGAGTGCTTCATCGTAAGAGTTAACATGTAATGATTGAGTACCCCCTAACACCGCTGCTAACGCCTGTATAGTAGTTCTGATGATGTTAACCTCAGGTTGCTGAGCTGTTAAGGTCACACCAGCTGTCTGTGTATGGAATCTCAACATCATAGACCTAGGATCCTTAGCACCGAACCCCTCCTTCATAATTTTAGCCCACATCCTCCTAGCAGCTCTGAATTTAGCTACCTGCTCGAATAAGTTAGTCCTTGCTGAGAAGAAGAATGAGAGTCTAGGTGCGAATGAATCCACAGGCATCTTACCCCTCTCCACAACCCACTTAACGTACTCTATAGCATCAGCTAACGTGAACGCTATCTCCATAGCTGGGGTAGCCCCTGCCTCCTCAAAGTGGTATCCGCTAATGCTTATTGAATTCCATTTAGGCATTTCCTTAGCACAGAATATTATAGCATCAGTTGCATACCTCATAGAGGGTTCTGGAGGGTAGATGTAGTTCTTCCTAGCTATATACTCCTTAAGTATGTCGTTCTGTATAGTACCGTCGAGGACAGCTCTAGAAATACCTCTAGACTCAGCAACTAAGACATACATAGAGAGGACTTCAATAGCTGTAGCGTTTATAGTCATAGATGTTGAGATCTTATCCATAGGTATGTCATTAAACACTATATCCATCTCAACAACTGTCGGCATTGAAACCCCTACCTTTCCAACCTCATACCAAGCCCTCTTATCATCAGGGTCTAAACCAAGCTGTGTTGGTAGGTCGAAAGCCATGCTGAGGCCTGTCTGACCAATACTTAATAAATACTTAAACCTCTGGTTAGTATCTTCAGCACTTCCGTAACCAGCATACTGTCTTATAGTCCATGGACGTCCTCTATACATTGTTGGGTAGATACCACGTGTGAATGGGTATGTACCGGGGAACCCTAACTTCTCTATATAGTCCCACTTCTCTAAATCTAATGGTGTGTAAAGCCTCTTGACTGGGATACCTTCCTCAGTTAAGAACTCCCTCTTCCTCTCAGGGAACTTCTTTAAAAAAGGTTCTAAGAACTCCTTCTCCCACTCAATCATTCTCTGAAGTATCTTCTCACTCAGAAGACCTCACCTCAGTTAATACTTCAATCAATACACCACCAGTTGACTTAGGATTTATGAAGTTTATCTTCCTAGAACCCCCAGCAACTAGCTTAGGTTGAGGGTATGTTAACTGTAGACCTGCTTTAACAAACTCATTACAAACACTATCAACGTCATCTACTTGGAAAGCTATATGGTGTATACCTTCACCCCTCTTCTCTATAAACTTAGATATAGCTGAATCAGGTTTAGTACCCATAAGCAACTCAATCCTAACACCTCCAGCATCAAACATAGCTATCTTAACACCTTCCTCTTCAACCTCCTCAACACCTAATAACCTCAGCTTAAGTACATCCCTATACAACTTCATAGTAGTGTCTAGATCCTTAACAGCTATTCCGATATGGTGTAGCTTCATACCTATCCCCTAGGTGGTCTTTCTTGATGTGTTAATAGCTTTATTGAATAAGTCGACGATATCTCTTAATAGAGTGCCTGGACCACATACAGCATACACTCCTAACTTCTTCAACTCATCAACATCCTCCGGTGGTATTACACCTCCAACAATCACAGGTATGTTAAGTCCTTTCTCTTTCAAGAGTTTGATTAAGTCCTGAACTAACTCTAGATGAGACCCTGATAATATACTTAACCCAATAACACTTACGTCCTCTTCAATAGCTGCCTTCACAATATCCTCAGGTGTTTGATGAACCCCTAAATACACAACCTCAAATCCTGCATCCCTTAAAGCCCTAGCAACTACTTTAGCCCCCCTATCATGACCATCTAAACCTAACTTAGCTACTAAGACCTTAGCCTTCTTAGGACTTTGTTGACGTACCTCAAAAACCTGAACACTCATAGATTTCCCAAAATAAGTATCAACACAGTATTTAAAATAGTTTAACAGATCTGAAGTAGTTACCTAGTTAGAGTAGCTATGAAGAAACCTTCACATTCATGAATATGAGGCATTAACCTCATTAAACTCTCGTAGGAATTAATTACTGGGTACCCCTTACTAGCCCAGGTGATAGTTCTAGATAGTTTAACTTCGTTTAAGTCTAATTTAGAGATTATGAATTCACCCTCCTCAGGTAATATAGAACATGTTGAGAATGTTACATAATCAGCTAATCTTAACGCATTACTCAACAACTTACTCTGGATTACGCTGTTATATAAGACCTTACCCTTAGTTAACGATATCTTAATTCCAGGGTCCTTATGTATCGCACCTGAGTTACTACATGGTGCATCTACTAACGCCTTATCAAAACGTCTGAAGTTAATAACTGTAGAATCTGAGTGTATTAAGGAGACCCTACTTAAATCAACACCTAACCTCTTAAGTAGATTTCTCATAATGTTTAACCTCCTTAAACTCTTATCACAGGCTACTACCCTAGCCCTATTCTCAGATAACATCATGATTAATGAGGTCTTTAAACCAGGTGCTGCTGTTAAGTCTATGATACTCTCATTAAATCCTGGTTTAAGTGCTTCAACAACTACAGCACTTGCTAAGTCTTGAGGAACTACCTTAAACTCCTTAACAGGTTTTAACGTCCTAATAGGCTTCTTATAACTTAATACCTTAATCATGTATGGAACTTCCTTAGAAACTATAAAATCAACACCTTCTAACTCAAGCTCCCTTAAAACACCCTCCTCAGAAGCCCTTAAAGTATTTACCCTTAACCACCAGACCCTACTATTCATAGCGTTAAGAACCTTACTAGCTTCATCTACACCGAGGAGACTGACTAACTCATCTACAAACCATTTAGGGTAGGAGTAAATACAGTGTAATTCATTGATTACTTCGTACTCCCTCCCTAACCATAGCCTAGCAAGCTCCCTATAACTTACTTCATCATCCATAACATAACATTTGAGTTTGAAGTAATCTGAGATGAAATTCCTAACTAGGTTGTAGAACTCCTCACGTTCCTCTAACCCCTTAACACACCTACCCTTACATACCCTCTTAAACGCTACATCAACTGATACGTGATGTTCTTTAACTTCGTAAAGTATCTTAGCAAGAATATCAACTACTTTCTTACTACCTCTAATCATACGTTAATTAACAACTCCGTATTAGTCAGTGAGGGTCCCATAAATCATCACTTCATTCACTGACGGTTACATCATCTAATTAAGTAGGAGATTTA
>JAJHRE010000085.1 GCA_020832985.1 Desulfurococcaceae archaeon
GAGAATAAAGTCATTACAACAGCGAGGAATCTTGAAGAGCTCAAGATGGTTCTAGGAGTTGAGTAACGAATTCAAGCACATACACCCTCAACTAACCTCCTAACACACTCAATCCTCACAACCTCAATACTCTTAGTATTTAGTTAGTGGTTGACCATAATTTAAAGCTACCTTCAAGACATACTCACTAAACCTGTATAACTCCTCATGCGGTGGGAATGGATCTGCAAGAGTTGATAATCTATGGTATAGGTCTTAAACCACGTCTACATACATACCTACAGACCTCCTCAAACTCTCAATAAATCCCTCCTCGACATAATAACATAATTTAAACCCCTCACATACCACCTACAGTAAGAGTAAGTACATTTAAATGGCATGTATTATAAGGTTTTAACCTAAGGATAATGTAGCAGAGTGGTGACGTATCATTAATTACAAATTCTGAAATTCCTAACACCCTACAATCTAATGATGTAGGTAGGCTAAGATATTTAAATATCGTAATTAGAGTTTAGTAATGGTAATGTCTTTGGAAGTTATTGAGCTTAAGAAGAAGTTACTTGACCTACTTAGAGAGGATGAGGAGTTTAGATTAGCTATTGCAGGTCTTCTAGGCTATAGTGAGATCCTTAAGAGACTTGATAGACATGAGGAGGAGCTTAAGAAGCTTAGGGAGGACTTCCTAATCTTTATTAAGGAGCAGGAGAGGAGATGGGAAGAGACTTATAAGAGACTTGATAGACATGAAGAAGAGTTTAGGAGGATTTGGGAATCTATTGAGAGGCTTAGACAAGACTTCCTAACATTCGTTAAGGAACAAGAAAAACGTTGGGAGGAGAACAACAAGAGATGGGAGGAAAATAATAAGAGATGGGAGGAAGCTTATAAGAGGTTTGAAGCTGTTGAGAATGAGTTGAAGAGGTTGAGGGAGGATTTCAATACCTTCTCTACCCGTATTGAGAGGAGGATGAATTCATTTGAGAGGAAGTTAATTGCTTTAGGTAGGAGGTGGGGTGTTGAATCTGAGGAGGCTTTTAGAGATGCTATGGAGGGTATTATTGAGGAGTTATTTGGTGTTGGTGAGGTTAGGAGGTGGGTTTACTATGATGAGAAGGGTGAGGTTTTAGGACATCCATCAGTTATTGAGGTGGACTTACTGATTAGGGATAAAAAACATGTACTTGTTGAGGTTAAGGCAAGTACTTCAGATGCTGATATATCTAAATTATGGAGGATCGGGAAACTCTATGAGAGGGTATTAGGTGTTAAGCCGAGGTTAGTGGTGATAACACCATTTATTGATGAGAGAGGTCTTAAAACTGCTAAGGAGTTAGGTGTTGAGGTATATACTGATGTTTAACTAGTACTTAAACCACTCCTCCTATACCCTTCTAAGTCTATCGTCACATACTTATAACCTAGTCTCTTAAGCCTACCCACGACCACATCCCTAATACCTGGTTCTACAATCTTATGTAGTTCATCAACACCTACTTCAACTCTAGCTATATCCCCATGATCCCTAAGTCTAAATACTTTAAACCCTAACTCCTTAAGTACTAACTCACCATCTCTAACCCTCTGAAGCCTCTCTAAAGTAATTCTAACTCCGTATGGTATCCTAGTAGCTAGGCATGAGTTAGGTGGTTTATCATATATCCTCAACCCTAAGGACTTAGCTATAGCTCTAATACATTCCTTACCAATACCTAACTCAACATAAGGACTCCTAACACGTGGTTCGAACTCCTTAACAGCTCTGAATCCAGGCCTATAATCTGATTTAACGTCGTCGTAGTTAGTACCTTCAACAACAACATCAACTCCTAAGTCATTAGCTATACTTAAAACCTTACTAAGCATTAACCTCTTACAGTAGTAACACCTCAACAAATCATTACTTACGAAGTCCTCAGAACTCAGTATTGATGAGTCATCAATGATTAAGTGTTTAACACCTAACTCACTAGCTATGAATACAGCATCATCTAAATCCCATGGGGTCTGTAGAGGTGATTTAATAGTTAAGGCAGTAACGTTACTACGGCCTAAAACCTTAGTAGCAATAGCTAGTAGTGTAGAGCTATCAACACCACCTGAACACATTATCAAGACCTTACTAAAACCTCTAAACCAGCCCTCCAACCTAGACATAACCTCAACTAAATCAACTGACATACTACTCAGTAAGTACTAACTAACACTAAATTAAAACCCTGTAAGTAAGTATTAACTGGTGATGAACTCCGGCCTTACATCAGATTAGTGAAGAACCATTCATGCACTGACTAACCACCCCAGATTAAATGTTTAACTAACCCGCTACACACCTTAACATTATTTTCAAGTTATTTAACGTAAGCTATAAAAGTATATTAAGGTTTAAGTCTTAGTTGATTAACTGGTGTTAGTAAGTGGTAGGTATTGAGTGAGGAAGTATTCGTTAGGAGGGCTTCAGGACTTGTTAGGGAGTTAGAATGGTATGATGTTGCTTTATGGGCTATTGCATGTCCAGCAGCTTCAGGTATGACATACTACGCTGTTAAGATGTTAGGTGATCCTACTGCTTACGGCGGTAATGAGGTATTAGCATTCTTCTTAGCAGGTCTTATGTGGTTACCTATAGTAGTTAGCTTCGCTATAATAACGTCATCATTCCCTAGGTCTAGCTCGTTATACGTGTTTGTGTCTAGGGTTGTACACCCAGTACTTGGTTACATACCGTTCTGGTACTGGATCATAGGTGGTGGTGCTGCTATGGTCTCAGGATTCATACTGTTCATAGGTGTTAAAGCTCTTGGAGGTGCTTGGGCAGTAGCTGGGTTATTAACAGGTAATAAAGTACTTATAGATACTGCATACTTCGTGACAGACCCTATGAAGCAATTCGTAATTGCTTCAGTACTTATAATACTGTTCTGGGTGTTGAACATATTCGGTATTAGGATTATTAAGTGGTTTATGAGGGTGATAACTATAACACCATTAATAATAACTATAGCTGTGTTAGTAGGTCTAGCTCTTATAGGTCCTAACGTAGGTTACTATAACTGGGATAAGGTATTCGGTGTAGGTACTGCTGAGAAGATTATGAAGGTAGCTTTCGAAGGTGGTGACTTCGGAGGTACTCATGTAGAACCTCTTAAGGCAGTACCTATGTGGGACGGTACGTACTCAATGCTACTATGGACTTTATGGGCTTGGACAGGTTTTGAGACTGTTACATTCGTAGGTAGTGAGGTTAAGAACCCAACTAAGAACTATGTTAGGGGTTATGTAATAGCGTTCACAACTATAATGTTACTCTACCTAGCTAACGCATTCCTAATACCGTTAGTATGTAATTACGACTTCATGGCTGCATACTCATACCTACAGGTGAATTACCCAGACGTACTATCAGATATCGTTGGTGGTTTACCGACTCCAGACCCTTCAGTACCTTTCGTAGTCTCTATAGCGTTCCTCAACCCGATAATAGCGTTGTTAGTTGGCTTCGCATACTTCCTCTGGTACTTAAACACAGCGTTGACTTGTTGGGTTGGTGGTATTAGGGGGTTCTTCTCATTAGCCTTCGATAGGGTATTACCTGAGAAGATTGCTGAGGTATCACCTAGGTGGGCTGCACCTACATGGGCTAACCACATAACAGCTATAGTTGCGTTCTTAGGGGCTGTATTCACTTTATTAGATTCTATGGGTTCATCACTAGCTGCTGGTGTTGTGTCTTTCATGGACTTCAGCTGTCTATTCTTTGTATGGCCTGTAGGTCTAGCTTTAATGATAATTCCTTGGTGGAGGTCTGAACTGTTTAAGAGGATGACTTTCCAGTCTAAGACATTAACATCAGTTGTAGGTGCTCTAGTATTCACTATAGGTTGGTACTTC
>JAJHRE010000026.1 GCA_020832985.1 Desulfurococcaceae archaeon
ATCATTACTGCCGTCCCTATATACATGGAGTACTTCGTTATCGCCAACATTACCTCTTGTTGATGTGACTTCGGCCTCGCTATCCTAACAAGTTCTACAGTCCTTCCAAAATACGTGTTCCTACCGGTGTTCACCACAAGACACTTAGCTCTACCCTTCCTAATGACAGAACCTGCGAAGATTACTCCACCAGGAACTACATCCACAGGTAAGCTCTCCCCAGTCAGGACTGATTGATCTACTAAGACCTCCCCCTCCACAACCTTACAGTCCGCTGGAACAACATCACCAAGCTCAACTATAATAACATCTCCTGGGACTATAAGACTAGCCTCTACAGACTTGAGACTCCCACCCCTCAATACCTTAGCCCTTAGAGCTAGTTTAGACTTCAGCAACTCTAAAACCTTCCTACTAGACTCATGATGTATAAACCCTATTACGGCATTAATCACGAGAAGACATGCGATTATGATAGCCTCAATAGTATGTCCAATAATAAGGGAAAGCAGTATAGCTACCTCTAAAAGCCAAGGCATCGGACCCCAAAACCTCTTCAAAAACTCTAATAAGGTACTTTCCTTCTTCTCCTCAACAATATTAGGTCCATAAATACTTAACCTCCTCTCAGCTTCCTCTTCACTCAACCCATTAAGCTCAGAGTTCAACAGCTTAAAAGCCTCATTAAGTGAGACCCTCTCAAAGTCTTTAGTACTAAGACCCTTACCGATCAATCCTTACCACCGTTACGTGTAGATAGCCCCAACGATGTACTACTCATTGCTGAGTTTAAGTATATGACAAACGACTTATATACTATAATTAGAATTCTATCCATCGGTAAGGTGGTAATCACATAAGGTGATATCAAACCTCAGAAATGTAGTTGTCATGGGATGTAGAACCTTAATAAGAGTTCGTAAACACTATTCATGTTTAAGGAAATTCGTTAAATGATGTTGGGCTTACTAAGTTTTAGCCATTATAAAGAGGTTTGATTACTAATGATAAATATGTAGTGATGTGGGAATCGTTTACTTAATGATTAGTAGTTCAAACATATTAAGTTAACTTTCTCTTGAGGTAGAGTCTTTTAAATTACGGTATATGTCTTAAGTGTGTCAACTAACATATTCGTAGACTCTGTCTACTAATTCTTGAACCTCAGTCATCTTCCTGGTCCGTGGTCTCGGTATGTTAACATCAACTACCTTTACTATCCTAGCTGGTCTCGGTGATAGTATGATTATTTTATCAGACATGAGTACTGCTTCCTCAACGTTATGTGTAACCATTATCACGGATTTAATAGGTAGTATTGAGGATGACCATATATCAAGTACCTCACTTCTTAAGTTTTCAGCCGTGAGTGGGTCTAGGTTCGAGAATGGTTCATCCATTAACAGGATATCTGGTTCTACTGCTAATGCACGGGCAATATTAACCCTCTGCTTCATCCCACCACTAAGTTCACTTGGGTAGAAATCATCTAACTCCTCCAACCCAACTATCTTCAACGCCCTCCTAGCTCTTTCGACAGCATCATTTTTAGGTACACCAGCAGCTATTAATGGTAGGGTTACATTACCTAATACCGTCATCCAAGGTAGGAGCGTAGGGAACTGAAACACGAAGCCGATACGTGCTTTTCCACCAATATTGAAAACTACCTCCCCCTTATCAGGCTTCTCCACACCTGCTATTATCCTAAGTAATGTCGACTTACCACACCCGCTCGGCCCAAGTATAGTGATGTACTCCCTACCTACTACGAAGTTAATATCCTTAAGTACTTCAAAAACCTTCCCCCCGCTAGTATAGCTCTTCGAAACACCTCTAACCTCCAATACGAGGTCCTTACTCAACGACATAGTAACCACTTATCCTCCTCAGAACTTTAACCCAAACTAACTTGTTAATAATTACGATAATTAAACTCATGAATAGTGATGTTAGTAAAATACCTAATACGTCTCCAGCCATGGCCTGCTTATTTAATAGACTACCTACTCCACCCATATCCACAATTAAATCTCCAAACGCTATGTACTCCGCAGCTATTGATGCATTCCACGCACCACCTGATGCTGATAAACCCCCTGCAAGAATACTTGGTAGGAGGGATGGTATAAACACCTTCGATAGGTATAACACCCCCCTTATACCATAAATCCTTGAAAACTCTAATATACTTCCTTTTAAATTAGATAACCCAAATATTAGGATGTTGAAGAAGGTATACCATAGAGAACCTTGTAAGTAGATAAACCCCATCACCACATACGGAAATCCCTGAAGAAGTGGTAGTAGTATTGGCCACCAAATCATTGCTGGAATTGATGAGAGTACCTCACCTGACATTACTACCAACTTCCCAACCCTAAACCTCGTATGGGAAATATAGGCTAGTAATACAGATATTACTAGACCGACAACCACTACAGAATACACTCTGATAAGTGTGTTAGGTACTTCTAATAGGAAGTCCTCACCATATCTTAAAACCTTACTTAGTATTGAGTAGTCAACACTGTATAAGTTCTTAGGGTATGGATAGAGAAGGTACTGAATGGAGAGGATAGGAAGTATCAAAAACACTGTATGAGTACTACCTACCCTACTCTTAATAAAGTTATACATCATAATTAATTTCCCAGCTATCGAACCCCAGGTCTTCGAAACAATACGATCTATTGAGTTATATACCCTCATAAACCCTAGAAGTATCTTCGTATCAGTGTACTTCATCGTAAACGGGTTCCAAATCGTAAGGTAGGAAATTAGAATAACTGTAGATAGTGTTAGTAAGCCGGCAATGTATAGTGTAGTGTTACCATCCTCGAATGCCTTAATGATGAGTGAGCCTAACCCCTTAAGTCTATACTCGGTTTTACCCATAGATAACACCTCAGCACTTGTGAGGAAGAACCAACCCCCAGCCCACGAAACAATACTGTTTGCTGCGATAGAACTCCTTGATGCTGGTACGTATATGTATAGGAATTTATGTATTGAGGATAACCTATAAATCCTTGCTAGGTAATCGACTGAAGGGTCTAGTGATTTAATACTTGAGTAAACCCCGAAAATCATGTTCCAGATAAGGCTTGTAATTATTAAAAATATTGAACTTAACTCACCCCCAACTATCGGTCCTAAGGTATTTATAAATATTAGGAAAACAGCTGGGAAGAAACCTAGTATAGGTATTGATTGAAGTATGTCAAGTATTGGGAGTAACAATGACTCAACGTACTTATTCCTAGCCATAACTACACCAATAACAAGTGCTAGGAGAAGAGATAGTAAGTAGGCTACAAACATCCTCCCTAAGCTTAGTAATGTAGATACTACTAGCTCTACTACTAATTCCTCAATCGATTGAGTCATTATCTCCTAAAACTTATTAAGGCGAAAGCAAATATACTCAACGGTGCCTAGGGGGAATTGACGAGTAGTGGCATCTACGTACTCCCGTATAATGTACAGCCAGACCATGTCTTAGGCCTTCTTGAAGTTATTTATAGTCTTGGAGATTCTGTAGATCCTATGTATGTAGGTGACTTCCTTGGGGAGAAAGTTGATATGCTACCTCATATAATTGATGTAGCATCCTCCCTAGGATTGATAGAGGTTAGCGGGAACGGAAATATCAGTTTAACACGTTTAGGGGTAGAGGTTGTGAGGGGGCATACCCAACATGTAAGGAGTGAGTTAAAAAAAGTAATAGATAGGATAGAACCGTTTAAAACGATAGTTAATACATTAAAAGAGAAGAAAAGGTTAACAGTAGAGGAATTTATGAACATATTAACGAGGTTCTATACACGAAACACTCTTGAAGCATCCAGTACAGTACTCCAATGGGGAGCCTTCTTAAGACTCTTCAAGATGGACCCTAGTGACAGGTTCATCCTCCCCATAGGTAGGGTATAAGTAAATTAAGATTAACGAAGACGACTTCCTTAACGCCTTAAACATCTCAACCAAGCACAACATTATGATCCCAAAGATATCACGGAATTTAAGGTCACGAACCTACACCTACATCAAAGATCTTTTATGCACGTTCTTGGAACCATTAAGATTTATTAAGTGGTTTCTCAATAACAAAGACGGTGTCAACACGAGTAAGCAAGCAGTAATGAGGAAAAATACCATAAGCTGGTTAGCTGACGTAGTTAAAAAATACCTTGTTCTGTTCTCACTTTTTTCGACGCTTTTAGCCTTACCTATTGGATTTTACTTTAAGAGTGCTATTGTCTCTAACAAGCCTTTCATTTCGAACATCATCTTAGTGCTAGCTTTCCTTACGATTTTTCCCTCTATGATCCAGCTCAAGACTGAGGGATTATTAAAAAGTATGAAGAAAGTTAAGGAAATTTTAATCTCCTTGTTCTATGTATTTGTTATTTCTCCATTGTTGGCTTTCCTCATAGCACCCACTCTAGGCGATCCACATATCGGAGTTGGATACGTTGTTGCTAACGTTGTACCAGCTTCCAGCGCATCGATAGGATATGTCCTTATCGCTGGGGGGAGTATAGAACTTGCAACAGTCCTAGCGGTGTTAACTCTGATCCTAGGCATCCCCTTAATACCCATCCTCATAGGCTTATACAGCAGTAGTGTTTCAATTTCTGTCCCAATGGAGCCGATCATGAACTCACTTGTCGAGGTACTTGTACTCCCCTTAATCCTTGGACAATTGACAAGATACATACTTATAAGGAGGAAAAGCACTCCATATGTGGATAAAACAATCAAGCCTCACCTCTCATTAGCAACAATGCTTTCCATGCTCGTTCTCATATTTGTTCTCGTACTAAACCAAGCCATGACTATTGTAAACAAGCCGATGTTAGCAGTACTTATAATTGCGTACCAGTCAATAATTATTGTAGCTCTCCTCCTAACGTCTACGTTGTTAAGCAAAGCACTAAAGATACCCTACGAGGACCACCAGGCCCTCGCTATGATATCTGTAACCAAGAACCAGAGCGTAGCTGCTGCGATCGCTACTGCCGCACTTGGACCGCAATCCGCGTTAGCACCTGCATTAATACCGATCATTCAGCCAGTCCTAACTATAGCTTATCTTAATACAGAAGACTGGATAAGGAAATTCCTACAAAGTTAGAGACTCTAAGATAGGTATTAGACAAAGACATCTTCGCAAAACATTGGCTGGTTGATTCCATCATCATTAAGGGTAATTCCTACGTGTATGGTTGGTGATGAGCTTTATAGAGGAAAAGGTATATTTACTTCTCTCAAACATACTAATTAGTTAGGCCTAATGACGCAGTAGACCACTCAACAACTATCGAGATCCTTAGGAGATCCTGCAGAACCCATACCTAAAGAACCTGCTACTGAGGTTTAAACAGAGCACTTCAGAGGGTCTGAGGAAATTACTTAGCTTATCGGTCTACAGCATTAAGTTACAGCGGGATGAGACTTTCTGAGCAGTTCCTTGTATAGCGTAAGAAGAGGGGTAAAGTCTCAAGAGATATTACAGTACTACAAAAGTTTGTTTCTTAGATACCTCGAGGACAGGAGCTGTCAGAGCAACTAATAGACCATGTTGTTGCTCATGAGAATAAGTGACTTAAGAACGTCTTTAGACGTTACATCCGGTACATGTATCATAAGAGAATGATTTCTCCAGGGGGCACTTTAATGGATTATGAAGGTTGTTCCTTCAATAGGCTATAAATTAGATGTTGGACCATATCAAATCAACTTAGATGATGTTATTAAAACATTTCAACACTTAAAGCAACATATGTAGGTATCAGGGATTCTCAAAGCTGTGTGAATGGATATACTCCTCGATAGAGACTCTACAGTTACTACAAGAATATGCAGGTAGAGTTACTGACAGAGGAAACGTTACTAGATATGCTAAAAGCATGGGCTTCTAGTACCTAAGATGTTGAGAGAAGCGTCTTGGAGAATCCCGTGTAGGTAATGCCTAGAGAGGTTATGAGGTTTAGATTACGATGAAGTTTTGACACCATTGTTATTGAGCATATTAAGAGGTGTGTTTGAAAAGAGGCAATATTGGTAATTACGTTCAACCCTACCACCTAGGTATAGCTAGACATACTTTAGCAATAGATAAGAAGATAAAGCTATTTGTGTCTCCAGTTGTTGATGTCGTTTGCACATGTTGTTCCTGAGATTACAACTGCTTCTATTCCTCCTCCTGGGAATGTTGACGCCCCTACTAGGTAAAGGCCTTTTACTGGTGTTTTGAAGTATGGTCTCTTTGTGTCTATTGACTGGTCGAAGGAGTATATAGCTCCCTCCGGTATTAACGTGTATCTCTCAAGGGTTTTTGGTGTTGCAGCGTCTTGAACAACTATGTGTTTGCTCAGTCCCGGTATAATCTTCTCAGCTTTTTGAATAAGCTCTTCAGCTAACTTTCTCTTCTTCTCAACATATTCCCTTGTTCCTCTTTCTGGGAAGTCGTGGTAGTTGGCAAGTGTTGTTATTGTTACACTTGCTTTTCCCTTTGGTGCTAGGCTTGGGTCTGCGTTGGAGTTTATTGTTATGTGTATTTCACTGTCTAGATCGACTATGATTGTTGGGTAGCTGGATAAATCCATGTCAACGCCTAGAAACACCATGAATGCTGATGGGGACATCCTCAAGCTCTTAATGTACTCCATAAAGTTTTTGTCTAAATGCTCTTCATCTATAAGCTCTAGAAAGACCTTCTTAGCATTAGCGTTAGCTACAACAATAGGTGCTTTAAACACCTTGTCTCCGCACCTAACACCCACAGCCCTCCCACTATCAACAAGTATTTTGTTGACTCTGTGCATAAGCAGGACTTCACCACCGCGATCCTCAATAAACTTCCTCAATATGTTTGCAAAGTTCTGCGCTCCTCCCCTAGGGTAGTACCCACCGTAGATAAAGTATGAGAGTGATGCTGTCAACGCGCTTGCAGCGGAGATTTTCTCTGGTTCTGAACCTATGTAGCCAAGTAGTGAGCATAGCAGTGTCTTGAGGTCTTCGTTTTTGAAGTATTCGTCGAGCTTCTGCTTATAGGTCTTGTTCATCCAGTCGTAGAAGTGTGGGTGTTCTTTTGGGTAGTCTAGGAGTTTCTTCTCCCCCATTACCCTGACTATGAGCTCTGCTGGTAGTGGTGAGCCGTAGAGTGGGACCTCCTTGTAACACTCTTCATAAGCCTTCTTAGCCTCGCTAAAGAAAGCATCAATACTCTTTTCCTCCTCTGGAAACATGTTTTTGAAGAGCTCTATAAGCTGGTCAAAGCTGTTTGGAATATCAATTGCTCTACCCTTGTATATTACTCTCCTAGTATTCTTCACAAAAAGCTCTTCTTTTCTAAGCCCAAGCTCGCTGAGTAGGTGTGTGACAGGGCCTTTCTCCCATAAACCACTAACATCTTCAACACCAGAGTTAAATACAAAGCCTTTCCTTGTGAATGAAGAGCAAAAACCTCCGACTTGATAGTGTTGCTCTAAAACCAGAACCTTGTACCCCTTCTTAGCCAGTAGAGCACCGCATGTTAAACCCCCTATGCCAGCACCAACAATAATAACATCATATTCGTTCTCTTCCCTAGACCTCTTCAAGTCTACCTCAACCCTCCAATCAAACTTCTTAAACTCTTTGTAATATTGGCGAGCAGGGGCTTTCACAGGGTATATTACTGAGAATGCAACGCCTACTGCTACAAAAATATTTGATAAGACTATGGTTAGAGGCGGCTCAAGAAGTATATAGATAGAGGCGTTTACAAGGAATACCAAGCCCCACACAACTGTGACCACATTGTTTATAGCTATAAACAGCTTATCCCTCCAATAAACCTCAGGGTAGTCCCTTTTTGACACCTGGAATGTGAATGGCTGTTTAATAGCGAGGGAAAACACGGCCATTACAAAAAGAGTTAGATAGCCTAGAAAACCACTTCTCTCAATAAACACATTCAAGTCAAAGAAAAACACAGCTATAAAAGCAACAAGAAAATAAAGTGCTGTGACTATATCCATTAAACCAAGCCCTCTTCTAAATAACCCAATAAAAATAATGGCAAAAGAAGATGTAAAAGCTAAAACAACCCCAAAACCACCAACAAAACCAGTTAAAACCCAGTAAATAATCCATGGAGTAAAAGATACCAAGATATAGAGCTGACCAGAAACCCTTCTATTGTTTTCACCCATATACATAAATCACCAACATTAACAGACTGTTTAGAATGTATAAAAACTTATAGTAAAGCATAACCCAGACCATGTGCAAAACTTTACATTCTCTAGATAGCCAGCAGAGAGTATAGAAAAGCCTCAGAGGTTGTTACAGACCTTAGAGTTATATGAACTGGTTAAGTCATACCTTCTACAACTACTTCTATTCCTAGAGCATTAGCTACGGCTCTCGATTTCCTAATGATTTCACTATCAAATGTAGCAAACTTCTTGCATCCAATAGTGCTTGCTGTTACTATGTGGAGTAAGTCGAGAGCTCTAAGCCCTAGTTGATGTGCATAAGTAGGGGCCTTTCTCAAAACAGTGTTAAAATCTGTATCAATAATTCTTGCCTTAATAACGTCGATAGAGTAGAGTGCTAGTGCAAGAGGCTTCTCTAAACCTGCTCGTGAGTAAACAGATACAAGTTCAACTAGTGTCAGCATAGATGTTGCTCTATCCTTAGGAAGCTTGTTAACTAACCTCAGAGCTTTCTCATGATTAGGATCCTTCTCATCAACAAAAGATATGATAACATTTGTGTCAATGTATGTCATCACCGTGACCTATCCTCCTCAAGAAGCTTATTCAAATTGCCGTGCCTTAAAACAAATTTTTGTTTCTTCAACTCTTCAACATCTCTATACATGCTTTCCCAGAACTCAACCTCCTTCAAAACCTCCTTCAAACCCCTCTCAATCATAATATTAAACGCGTGGCTTTTACTTTTTGCAAGCCCAAGCTTAATCATTTTATCGGCTAGTTCAACAAGTTCCTTACGAACCTTTATAGAAACAGTTACGCTCAACCCTACCACCTAGGTATACCTAGGTATACTTTGATAGAATAAAAACTTTTATGCAAGTATTGCAGAGCTGACCTGATAATGCCTTAGGTTGAGATTTACGCAAGTTCTCAATACTTTAGCTATGTTATACTGTTGAAAGACTTACAAGGTTTAGTAGCTTATGGTGGAGAGGTTTAGGAGTTCTTTTAGTGTCTTGTTGACAGTAACCATAGCTTCTTTTCTCAAACCTCTACAACTTCATCTATAACTATTGTATTGCCTACCATGACTACAGAGTTTCGTGTTTCTCTTGCTGATGTTAATTGGTATGCCAACGTATTTCTGCTTGCGGTAGCCCCTGCCGTTCTTGTAGTTGGTAGGGTTAGTGATTGACTTAGTAGAGAGTGTTTACTTTATACGCAGTAGTGTTTACAGTGGCGTCGGTAACTATAGTGCTGTCCTGTAGCTATGAGTTTATGCTTGCATTTCGGTTTTGCAGGACCCTATTGGCCTGTGTTTATTTACGGCACACCTCAGCAACCTGACTCTGTTCTCAGACCCCAGCTTCGGGAGGTCTTACCTCTCGTACCACAGCTTAGACTCTAAGCTACAGGGTCTTGATAATAGGTTGTGTTTTACGTATATACATTTCATGAGTGTGGGGTCATGAAATTATGTATTTAAAATCATCAGCTCTCTTGGGAGTGGTGCGGCGGCCGGGATTTGAACCCGGGATCTCCGGCTTGGGAGGCCGGTGTCCTAACCAGGCTAGACGACCGCCGCTCTATTAAATCCTTATTTTAATTGATTTATTAGTTTTAATGTTTTAACAGTTAAGTATATATTCTTTAGTTATGGGGTTATCTTGTGGGTTTATGAGTTTAAGTGGTGTTTTAGGTCTTAGTCTTAGGTGTTGTAAGGAGTTTGAAGAACTTACTGGTAGGGTTTATGAGGAGTTATCTGTTAGGGTTGGAGATCCTTACACTGCCTTAGTACTTAAGTGGTTGTCTTTAGAGAGTTATGGTCATGCTAAGCTTATGGAGTCTCTATATAATACCTTAAGAGTTGATGTAGTGTTTGAACGTAGTTGTAGGGATTTAATAGGTAGGGCTTGGGAGGTTGTTGAGGGATTACTTAATAAGCTTAGTGGTGGTGATGTAGATTTAACGGATCTTTTAGGAGGTCTTGAATTCGTTGAGGGTTTTATAGGTGAGGAGACGTACTCTAAATACTTATACTCACTGATTAAGGACTCTGTAGGTGGGTTAACTAGTACGTTAATTACTGAAGTACTTTCAGAGGTTGTTGAGGAGGAGAGATACCATGAGAGGTTAGTTAAGGGTTTGATCAAGTACTTAAGCAGTAGGTGAGATCAGTAGTTTCATACATCATTAACTAATACTTTAGAGGTACTGATGTGTTAACAGCTATCCTAACATCTACTAAGGACTTAATAAGTAGTAGGGAGTTCCCTGGAGGTCCTGCACTATACTGCTCACTAGCTCTGAAGTACTTAGGATTTAATGAGTTTAGAGTCTTAACTAGTAGAAGTACTACATACGATTTCCTAAGGAGGTTAGGAGTTGATGTTATTGCTTTAGGTGTTGGTGAGACTGTATTTGAGATCGAGTTAGGTGATGGTAGGACTTTAAAACTGATTAGTAAGTCCTCTATAGACTTAAGTAACGTAGGTAACTACTTAAGCGACTACATACTCATATCGTTAACTATGGGTGAGGCCCCCTTAACTACTATTAAGGAGTTAGTTAGGGGTAGGAGGGTAGTCATAGATGTTCAAGGATTTGTAAGAGATGTTGATGAACGTAACGTAGTATTTAACAATCACTCAAAGTTCTGGGAGTTACTTGACTTAGGGTGTAGGGAGTTAGTGATTAGGGGTGAGGGGTATGAATTCCCACCTATGTGTAGGGGTTCTAAAATAATTAACTGTGTACGTAGGGGTGATATAGTATTAGTAGTTACTAATGGTTCAGGACCTATATACTTTGTAAGGGATGGTGAGTTAGGTATGTTAGAACCGTTACAGGGTATCTACGGACCTACTATAGGCTCCGGCGACGTATTCACTGCAGTACTGACTTACGAGTACTTAATACGTGGTGAGGACTTAGGAGTAGCTATAGCTAAAGCATCTACAGCAGCAACTCTAAGACTTAGGAGTAGTACTCCGTGGTTTACTAAGGATGAGGTCGATTTAATCAGTTATAAGGTCTTAAAGACATATAAACGTGTAGTTTAGTAATCCCTAGTAGTCATGATGTGGTAGTACTGAGATGGATAGCGAGTACATAGTGAGGAAGTACTATAGGAGGTTATTCCTACTACCTAAGACCTACGTAATACTGACTACATACCTACTAATAACTACATCAGTAGCTGTAGTTGAGGTAGTACCGTCTAGGGATATATTAACGTATTTTGAGAACATACTCAACTACCTGAAAGGAGCTACAACATTCTTAATACTTAACCTGGTGATGATGAAGTCGAAGACATTAAATGTTAAGAGGGTTTTAGGACTCACTACAGTGTTAACCGCTACATTCTCAGTAGCTGAGGTAGTATTCACTAAGTTATTAGGTGTTAAAGGCTTAGGAATACTTGCGTCCTCAGGACTCTCATACATTGTATTACCAGCGTTCCTAACCTACATACGTGCTTTAACAGCCTCCATAATACCTCAACTAATCACATACCTAGTACTGAATAACGTATCAGTTGTTGATGTAATCCCATACATAATTAACGCAGTTGTGGTACAGACACTAACACTTACGGCTGCGTTAGTGACTTTAACAGCTATAGAGTTTAAGGGGAGGTCAACACTAGGTATTAAACCACTATCACTTATGAACGCATTCATAGGTAGTTGGTTTAGTAACGACCCAAAACCGATTGAGTATGAATTCATGAAGTACTCAGAAAGTAAGGAAGTATTGTTGAGGTTCGTAATGTTTAAACCATCTAACGGTGATGACATACTACTAGTATTCCCTACAATACATTTCGGGCCTTTCAGGAATATAGGTAGTTCTAGATTCATATATAGGTTAGAGGATGCGTTAGGTAATAGGTACCACCTACTAATATTCCATACCCCAGGGTCTCATGAGAGGAACTTAGTTAGTTCTGAAGATGTTGAGGAGTTAGTCAAGTATGTGAATAACTACGTAGATGGGTTAGTCAACATCGTAGTAGGTGTTAAGTCATGTAAGCCGTATGTAGTGAGGACTGATGGTTGGGAAGCGTACGTGATACCCTTCCAGACAGGCCTAATAACATTCGTTAAGAACTTAGATAGGGGTTGTGACGACCTACCATATGAGGTCTGGGAACTACTCAACAGTAGCAACACATACGTAAATGCTTTAGTAGATACACATAGTTCTAAAGGTAGTAATGACTACGACTTAAACGTTTTTAAGGGACTTATGAGTGAGGTCTTAAACAACTATAGATGTGATGATGTGGTAGACTTCCAAGTAGGTTATAGTGAGGGCTACTTAAGCAGTATGTGTAGGGGTGTATGTTACGGTAAGGTTAAGGCGTTAGTCATGAGCTTCAACAACTCTAAACATGTGTTAATATACATATACGGTAATAACATGGACTTAAACTTCAGGAAGTTACTGACTTCTGAAGTATCTAAGTTAGGGTTTGACTACGTAGAGGTAGTGACTCCAGACGATCATAGCTGTGCAGCATCGTTTAAGGAATCACCATACGATATAGTGAGTTATAGTGAGGACTTACTCAACGTTGTTAAGGACGTAGTAGTAAGTGCTACGAATAACTTAAGTAGTGCTACGATACATACAGCAGACATAGTAGTTAAGAACGTTAAGTTATTCGGTAATAAGGTTTGGGATATGGTTAGAGGCCTCGACATACTGGGTAGGTTAGTGATTAAGTACTTACCGATAACTATATTAACGATGAACCTAACACCACTAACAACACTACTTATTTAACATATTAGCTAGAACACCTACAAACCTATCTATAACTTCATACGTTATGTGAGGACCTACAACAACCCTTAAAGTATTAGGTATTGATGTTGGGTATACATACATACGTAGGTCCCATAACCTCCTCATAACGTCACGAGCATTACCAACTCTAAACGCAACTATAGGTAGTCTATGCCTCCTTAAAACCTCAACACCTAAATCAGCTAACCTACTACTTAAGTAGTCAGCCCTCCTGACTAAGTCATGAACTAATCGTTTAAACCCTTCATAACCTAAAGACTTAATAGCTAACCACGCAGTAGCAGCTATACCTCCAGTCCTAGTACCTAGCAAACTCCTCTGCTTACCTAAAGGCATGTAAGGTGCTTCAAACGTTATGAAGTCCTCCAACTCCTTACTACGTAGTAGTAATACACTGCAGGGGATAGGTGTGAAGACCTTATGTAGGTCTACAGTTATCGTGTAGACCTTACTTAACCTAAAGTCATATACAGGTATGTTAGGGTCTAAATCACTTATGAATTGAGTTATTAAGCCCCCGTAAGCAGCATCTACATGGACTACGTAGTCAACATCCCCACAAGTACTTACTAACTTATCCACAGGTTCTACAATGCCTAAGTCTGTAGTCCCTGCAGTCATAACAACACATGCTACCCTACCCTCATACCTACGTATAGTGTTGCATAATTCATTCACATCAGGTATGTAGTCCTCACCAACACCTACCTCAACAAGGTTGAGTTTTAAGACCTTACACGCCTTCCTAATACTTACATGTACTGTCTTAGGTGCTATGACCGTATCACCACTGCTGAACTCACGTAGTATGTAGAGTGCTGTTAAGTTTGATTCAGTACCGCCGTAGGTAAGTAATCCATAACCACTACCATACATTAACTTAGAGAGCCACTCAATACATTCTAACTCAAGCCTATACGTATTCCTGAATAGTACTGGGTCGTTTAAGTTAGTGTTTACGAAGATTTTGTAAGCCTCTAATAAGTACTTAGGTGGTTCAGTACTCATAGAACCTAATACCTCACCCCCGACATAGCTCGGATCCTCAGACCTCAACCTCCTCAAAAACTCCAATAACTCCTCAACACTCAACCCAAACACCTAAAGATCTAGTTAAGCTTAAGTTAAATACTGAAGAGTCTATTATAGGTGATTACGTGAGGGTATGCGTTGATAACGTGAGTTTCGAAGCCGCACACTACACACCAGTTAATAACGTACCACAACTCCACGGCCACACATTCACAGTATCTGTATGTGTTGATGGTGAGTTACGTGAGGACTTCATGGTTATAGACTTCATAAAGCTTAAGGAGTTAGTTGAGAATGTTGTGGAGAGGTATAGGTACTCATTAATAGTCCCTAAAAAGGATTTGGAGGGGTTGGATATTAAGGGGCCTTTCAAACTTAAGTTAGTAATTCTAGAGTACCCGCAGGCAACTGCTGAAGCTATAGCTATGAGTATACTTGATGAGTTGGTAACTATGTTTAAGTCCCTCGGTATGGAGGTAGGGGTAACACTGAAGGTTTTTGAGGGTAGGGATAATTACGTTGAGACCTCAGCAGTAGTACCTCATAAGAAGTAGTACTTCTTATGAGGTATGTAACGACCTCTAATAGGTACTTCATAACCACATCTAGGACATCTAAACCTACCGCAACTACTGTCTAGGTAGAACTCAGTAACTCTATAACCACTCCTCACAATCAATACCTTACCGCATTTAGGGCATTTAGTAGATTCTAACTCAGGGTTGTGTAGGTTACCAACATATACGAACTCAATACCTGCCTTCCTAGCCTTCTCAGCAATACTTAATAACACATTAGTAGGTGTTGGAGGTTCCCTCCACATATGTGCTGGGTAGTACTTATTAACATGTAACGGTACTTTAGGGCCTAAGAAGTTTAAATGATTATTAATTATCCAATCAACACATTCATCGAAATCATTAGTATTAGTAACTACTAAGTACACCATCTCTACATGACCTCCTAAGTCTAAAACCCTCCTAGCATTCCTAAACACTACTGTATGGTCTACCCTAGGTAATGCCTTCTTCATCTGCGGACAGCCCTTAACATCTATACTCCAACCATCAACACCAGCTAACACTAACTCCTCTAAGGAGTCCTTAGTTAAGTACCCGTTAGTAACCATCATCACGTAGAAACCCTCCTTAACAGCCTTAGGTGTTAAGTCTAGGATGTAGTCGTAATTCACTGTAGGTTCGTTAAAACTTGCTGAGAAACCCTCATCACCGAATGCTTTAGCCATCCTCAACAACTCATCAACACTGACCACCTCATCAGATTCCTTAGGCCTCCTAAAACTTAAGTGGTAGTTCTGACACCAAGGGCAGTAGAGGTTACAGCCCCAAGTAGAGAATGTTAAGGCAGTACTATTAGGCCAGTAATGAAATAACGGTTTAATCTCTATAGGCCTACTCTCAACAGCACTTAACCTACCATAACCTAAGTGGTATAGAGTACCTCCAATATTCACGTAATTACCGCAGATACCTGTAGAACCGTCACGAATCTCACACCTATTCTCACAAACCCCACACCTAACACTACCATCTAATTTACTCCATAACCTAGCAACCTTAAGACTAGACATTAACTACTCCAAAGTAAGCTCACCTACTAAACTATTAAACACATGATTTAATCACCATAAAATAATTTCATGTAGATCCTTAACCACAACATCAATACTTAAATACTTCACCTTGAAATCATTTCATGATGGAGTTCAAGAACTACCCATCAGTGATGATCTCTATCGCTATGGCGGTATTGACAGGCTTACTAGCACAGGTTAGGGTGTTAGTAGGTCCTATACCATACACGTTACAGAATGTAGGTGTTGTTTTATCTGGGTTGATACTTAAGCCTAAGTACGCGTTCATCTCAATGACTCTATATTTAATACTCATAGTTTTAGGTCTGCCGATGGCTTCAGGGTTTAGAGGTGGTTTAGGTGTTATCTTAGGGTATACAGGAGGTTATATACTAGGCTTTATAATCTCAGCACCTTTAATGAGTATGTTATCTAGGGCTTACCTACGTATGGTTGGTAAGGAGTTACAGTCTATGGGGAGGTTAGACTTCATAATTCTACTAACGCTATCTCTCATAGCTATACTACCTACATACGCGTTAGGGTTTATAGTATTTACGTACTACGCATTAGGTTCTCAAGCAATTCTATCATGGGTTGAAAACATCACCAACTACTTAGGTGTACACGTAAGTAGTAAGATACTACACATCTTCATAGCCAGTGTATTAATATTCATACCTCAAGACCTACTAATGGATCACGTCATAGCTATAACATTAGCTAAGTACATACATAAGATAATGACTTTCAAAGGTGTTGAGATTTAATGTATGTTGTGAGGGTTGAGGATTTAAAAGTATCTGTAGGTGGTAATTACATAATTAAGAACTTCAACTTATTAGTAAGTCCTAACTCTATAGTATTGATTAGAGGGCCTTCAGGTTCTGGTAAATCAACATTACTTAAGGTCTTAGCAGGGTTAATACCTAACATATATAGGAAGTTTAGAGTTGATGGTTTAGTCGAGGTCTTCAGCTTAAGTCCTGAGGAAGCTGTTAAGGAGGGTTTAATAGCTTACATACCTCAAGACATGACCACATTCTTCTTAGGTTCTAGAGTTCGTGATGAGTTTGAAGTCTTAGGTAGGTGGTTAGATGAGTTTAGAGGTTTAAGTAATAAGTATGTGAGTGAGTTATCTGACGGTCAGCTATATAAGTTGTTAATATCTATAGCTGTGTTAAGCGGTGTTAAGTTATTACTACTTGATGAACCTACATCACATATGGATAAGTACTCATTAGTGAACATGATGTCCAGTATTAGGAGATTATGTAGTGAGGTTGGATTAACAGTATTAGTAGTAGACCATAGGGTTGAGTTAATTAAGGATTACGTCGACGTAGTTGTTAACTTAGGTAGTGAGGTAAGTAATGTTAGGAAGGTTAGTAAGGTAATTCATGTAAGTACTGATGGTTATAACGTCGTAGTTAAGGACTTATGGTTTGATTATGATGGTTATGAAGTATTCAGAGGTCTTAACATGTCTGTAAGGTGTGGTGAGGTATTCAGCGTCTTAGGTAGGAATGGTAGTGGTAAGTCAACACTACTTAAGATTCTAGCTAACATCCTTAAGGCCCGTAAAGGTTACGTAAGTGTTAGTAAGCCTATATTCTACATACCTCAAAGACCTCTATACTGGTTCACAACTAACTCAGTCTATGATGAGGTAAGCCTATACGTTAATATGTTTAGACAAGGTATTGACGTTGATGAAGTACTTAATGAATTTAAAATTAAATACTTAAGTAGTAGGAACCCATACACGTTAAGTGTTGGTGAGGTTAGGAGGTTATCACTAGCTCTAGCCTATATAGCATCACCGAACACGTTATTAATTGATGAACCTAC
>JAJHRE010000086.1 GCA_020832985.1 Desulfurococcaceae archaeon
GTGGAGGGTCATGTATGAATCCTCAGTTAACTTATTAGGCATCCCCCCAACCCTAACTAAGAACTCCTTAGATATCGCCATACCCTCACCACTAACTAATGGGTAACCAGTAACTACTGTTAAGCCAGGTAGTGCTACATCATACCATAGACTAGTATCTATAAGTGATAACTTACCTAGGAAGTCATCACCAACTCTTAAAACCCTACAACCTATAAGTACGTAACCAGACCTAAATAACTTAGTAACTTTAAGTATGTGGTGTCTATCATTAACTAAATCCCCAGCATCGTATATTACGATAACATCACCTCGAACCATACCCAACACGGAGTTTATAGCTGATGCCTTACCCCTCCTAACCCCATGATTAACAACTACTGATACCTTAAACCCACTACCCTCTAACAACCCCTTCAGAGACTCTACATACTCTAAAGTCCTTAAATCACCCTCCTCAACAACTACGTAAACATCTATTAAATCCCTAGGGTATTCCTGAGAAGCTAAGCTCTTGAAGGTTACTTCAATATCTTTGAAGTTTTCCTTATATAGAGGGAGTATTACTGAGACCCTAGGTAAATCATCTGAGGGACTACAGTTACTTACATCAACCCACACACGCTTCTTAAGCTTAGAAAGTATACTGTATATAGATATTGATGAGTAGAAAATTGAGAGTATGAAGAAACCAGTAACTACGCCCCAAACACTAATCTCACTCACCACATCTAAACTATAAGTGATGTATTTAATATTTAACGTTAATCATCTAGAAAACCCTACCCTCAACTAACTTCTTCTTCACCCTAATAGCCCTGATAGTCTCCTCACGTTGTAGTTCCTCAAACTTCATAGATAAATACCTAATAGTATTCGTAAGTCTAGGGATGTAACTCTTCTCAAGTATATTAACTATCCTCCTCAACCTAGCAATCTCAGCACCTACATTAACTAAAGTCTTCTCATACTCGAAGACCTTAGCCAACAACTCTAATATCTTCTCCCTACTGACCTGAAGGTCTGATAGTTCTAACGGGAGTTGCGGCTGTGGTGGGGGTATACCCTCAAATCCGTATGTGTAAGTCCAAACACCCATTATATTCTTATAACTTACGTAGAGGTTTAAAGTCTGAGGTATCGTTGATGCATACACGTTAAGACCTTCTAAACCCTCTAAATATAGTGATGTGTAGTAACTACTGTATGCCTTAATCAGTAACTCGTTAAGCTCCCGTCTAGTCTTAACAACCTCACGTAGTAAGTTCCTGAAAACCTCTAGTAGGTATGCCTC
Organism: Desulfurococcaceae archaeon; assembly: GCA_020832985.1. Classification (GTDB taxonomy): domain Archaea; phylum Thermoproteota; class Thermoprotei_A; order Sulfolobales; family NBVN01; genus CAZZLT01. Next base: position 1,295 of record JAJHRE010000086.1, read on the forward strand.
CCTATCCTTAAGTAGGTTGTAGAAACGTCTAGCAAGTCTTAACCTCCTCCTAAGTCTGAGTAACTCAATCCTAGTAGGCCTACTAACCTTAATTATCTGCATACTCATTTCTGAACCCTATACCTCGGATGGTACTTCCTTATTAGTTCCTCCCTAATAGCTAATTCCTCCTCAGGAAGTATGCTTAGTAATTCCCAGGCCAAGTCTAAAGTCTTCTCAATAGACCTCCTCTCATACTCACCCTGATTAATGAACCTACCCTCATAAGCATCTGCAAACTCTAAGTACTTCCTATCCCTATCAGTTAGGGATTCAGTACCGACTATAGCTATTATCTCCCTAAGCCTCTGACCCTCAGCATAAGCCCTCATAAGCTGTGAGAATACTGGGTGGTGGTCCTCCCTAGTCTTACCAGGACCTATACCCTCCTTCATCATCCTAGATAGTGATAAGAATATATCAACTGGTGGGTATATACCCTTACGCCAGAGGTCTCTAGATAGGACTATCTGACCCTCAGTGATGTAACCGGTTAAATCAGCTATCGGGTGTGTGATGTCGTCGTCAGGCATAGTAAGTATAGGCATTATAGTTATACTACCCTTCTTACTGACAACCCTACCAGCCCTCTCATACATAGTTGCTAAGTCAGTATACATATAGCCTGGATAACCCCTCCTACCAGGTACCTCCTCCCTAGCTGCTGAGATCTCCTTCAAACTCTCACAGTAGTTAGTCATATCAGTAAGTATCGTAAGTACATGCATATCGTTCCTCCAAGCTAAGAACTCAGCAACTGTGAGTGCTACCCTAGGCAATGCTAACTTCTCAACAGTTGGTGCTGAGGCAGGTGCTAAGAACGCTACAGTCCTATCGATAGCACCCATTCTCTTCAACTCATTTAAGAAGTACATAGCCTCCTCAAAAGCAACACCTACAGCCCCGAAAACAACTGCGAAGCCCTCCTCCTTACCCCTAACACGTGCCTGCCTAACGACCTGCATAGCTATCTTATTATGGGGTAGTCCAGAACCTGAGAATATAGGTAGTTTCTGACCCCTAACAAGTGTTAACATACCGTCAATAACTGATATACCAGTCTCTATGAACTCTGAGGGAGGTTCCCTAAGCGCTGGGTTTAGTGGGTAGCCGTGAATATCTAAGTAATCTTCAGGGACTATGGGTGGACCGCCGTCAATAGGTTGTGCAAGACCGTTAAACACCCTACCAAGCATGTCTGTAGAGACTGGGATGTTGAGTGTCTCACCCCTCAACCTGACGACAGTCCTACCTGGTGAGATACCTATAGACGTACCGAATATCTGAACTATAGTTACATCCCTTGAAACATCTATCACCTGACCTAACCTAACATCACCGTCAACCTCCAACTCAACTAACTCACCATAACCAACACCTGGTAATGACTTAATGAAGACTAGAGAACCTTTAGTACCTACTAACTGCTTAGTAGCTCTTACGTATAGCCTAGCCACTACCACCACCTAATAAACCCTCAACCTCCTTCCTGAAGGAATTCCTAAACTCTTCATAGAGCTTCCTAACCTCATCTAAGGTATATAGTTTAAACCTATATATCATGTACGGAGACTTCAACTCCCTAATCTTAAATACTGGGACACCATCCCTAACTAACTTCAGAGCTGTCTCGTAGAACTCAGTAATAGCATTCATTATTATGAAGCCCTTCTCAAGCGGTGAGTAAGCATCGTTAGGGTCGTACTCATTCTGCTGTAGGAATGCCTCCCTAATCATCCTAGCAACATCAAGTAGTAATTTATCCTCTTCAGGAAGTGCTTCAGGACCTACCAACCTAACAATATCTAATAACTCAGACTCCCTCTGAAGTATCTTAAGGAATAAACTCCTACCTTCAGACCACCTCTTACTACTCACCTCATCCATATACTCCCTAACGAAGTCTACGTATAAGCTATAGCTTATGAGCCAGCTAACAGCTGGGAAGTGCCTACGCGTAGCTAACTCGTAATCTAAAGCGTATAGTGACTGTATATACCTTAAAGTATTCCTAACGACTGGTTCACTAAAATCACCACCGGGTGGTGAGACAGCACCGAATATAGTTACACTACCTACCCTCTCAGGAGACCCTAGAGTTACTACCCTACCAGCCCTCTCATAGAAATCTGCTAACCTACTAGCTAAGTATGCTGGGAATCCCTCCTCACCAGGCATTTCCTCCATCCTACCACTGATCTCCCTCATAGCCTCAGCCCACCTACTAGTTGAGTCAGCAACTAATAGTACGTCATAACCTTGATCTCTGAAGTACTCAGCTATGGTCACACCTAATAATACACTACTCTCACGTGCAGCTACAGGCATATTACTGGTGTTAGCTATGAATACAGACCTCTCCATCATAGGCCTACCCCTCCTCGTATCGAATAACTCCCTGAAACTCTTCAAAGCATCAGACATCTCATTACCTCTCTCACCACAACCTACGAATACAGCGATATCTGCGTGACTCCACTTAGCAAGTGACTGTAGCATCACAGTCTTACCAGTCCCGAAGCCGCC
>JAJHRE010000027.1 GCA_020832985.1 Desulfurococcaceae archaeon
CTCTGAGCACAATCTACTACTAATAATGCGTTATTCTCATGAGCTATCTTAGATATCCTCTTTATATCTACTATAGTTCCTAAGACGTTACTCATATGTGTTATAGCTATGACCTTAGTTTTACTATCTACTAAGTTCGATAGTGATTCATAATCTAAGGTGTAGTCATTCTTCAGACCTACAACTCTTAATTCAAAACCTCTTATGTTAGAGAGGAAAACCCACGGGAGTAAATTACTGTGATGCTCCATTATAGAGACTATTACATTATCATCCTTATTAAGTTTTAAACCTAACATATACGCTATCATGTTTAATGAGTGTGTAGCACCACTAGTGAATACTATCTCCTCTAAATACCTAGCATTGATGAATTTCCTAACCTCATCATGAGCTTCCTCATATAATTTAGTAGCCTCTATAGAGAGTTTATGTACACCTCTATGCACATTACTGTTACTGAATTCGTAGAAGTTCTTAACAGCATTTATAACCTGTAGAGGCTTATGCGTAGTAGCTGCATTATCAAAGTATATCACCCCCCTCTTAAGTATTGGAAAATCCTCTCTAACCCTCCAAACATCTAACAATGAATCACCCCAGTAGATATACACTTCAATAATAATTAAGTTATTGATATCTTAGCAATCAATCATCACATGTTACAATTAGGGAAAGTAGGTTAAACATCATGTATTGAATTAAACAATAGTTAAGTATCAATCACATACTAGATCTTATTAATGACGTAGTTTAAGAATTTAGTGGATGTGATGAGGAGTTCCGGACCTGATTAATGAAGAGCCGTGTGAGAGCTGAGTACTACATCTTAATCCTTAACCACCCTTCTTAACTACTATATGTGTTATCTCATCTCTGATGAGAACTACTATAAAAACTCCTAGTGGTTCACGATCAACACCTATAGTTAATTTAGAAGTTGTTAGTGGGGGGATTATATAGGAATCTTCAGTTTTTACTATATGATAACTCCCGTTAGGAAAGAGTATAATGTATCCAGTCATCCGTAACGGTTCGGGTAGTCCATTCATTAAATTAATTACTAACGTTCCGTTAGGATAGTATATGTAGTAACCCTCCGTCAAATGTATAACCATACTACGTAGCGTTTGTTTATTACTGATCATCGAATTTATGTTCATGTACTCGTTCATGAGGTTAAGAATGTTATATGTAGTTGATGCGAAAACTACTAATGCTATTAAAATAAGTATCAAGCCTACTATACCACTTAACCCTCTACTCATATGCATAACCATATATAACTTCCTCACCACCCTCGTAAACAACCTTAACTTTAAAGACTGAATTCCTAGGTAGTTGTATGGGTGATTTCAACGTTACTACTCTTATCTCTAGAGGTTCTAAAGTTATTGAGGAGTTCTCTGCAGGTACGTCATTAATGTAAATAATTAATACCTTCAACTCAGTAATACCGTTAGCTAAGGCTAACTTAACCTCATTATTCGTAGAATTACCAGTAGCAAACACTACATCTAATGATTTAATTAGCTCAACATTCCTCCTCTCAACATCAGACTTAATTAATGTGTAGAGTCTATCAGATACATCACTAATATAACTTATGATAAAAGCCCCTATAGCTAGTGTTATGAGTAGCATCAACAACGCTGATATTAATTCACTAACTCCTAATTCTAAATTAGTAAGTGATTGCCTCCTTCCTATCATGATAGTACTACATTAAACCTACATATAACAGTATTTAAACGTTAATTATGTTTACATTACTACTTATTAGTTCCTTTAATGATTTCTTGATGAAGGCTTCAGAACACCAGCGATAACGACTGCATGAGATTATATGAACCTTCTCATATATGGTTAACAATTTCCTTACATACCTTCTAAACCTGTTAGCAAATATTAGTAAGATATCTCTATCAACATCTTCAGGTATTTTAAATTGTGAGTAGGGGTACGTATCTGATAATACCATAGGAATTAATGTGAAGAATGGTATGTAGAAGTATGCGTCATCGATAGTCACGTTAAACTTAGCTAGGGAGTCTTTAACGAAGTCTTCATAATTCTCTTCAGTGATTCTAGGGATTAGAAGTGCTGTTCTTCCACTACCTCCCCGCATATCTATATACCTGTTAAGGTAATCCTCATGTCTTATTAACTCAGGTCTTGATAGGGAGGTGGTCTCGTAAAGGAATAATGCATGAGCATCACCACGTACTCTAGGGTCTAATAACTCTATTAATTTAGATATGTCTTTACGTCTAAATAACGTGAGTAAGTATCTTAATGATGGATGACTCCTAGCCCTCTCCTCAAGTAATTCCCAAAGCCTACCCTCTCTTATAGCTACTTTAACTTTCTTAATCTCCCTTAGGATCACGTATAGATTATGTAGTGCTAGATTACGTATTCTCTCCTCATTACTTAACTCAAGTAATGACTTAACATCATATTTACTACATATGGGGCATTCACATGGTAGGTAATCAAGGTCTTCAAGCTTATACGTTATCCTCTCAGTGATGTATCGACCATCTCTAGCGTATAAGATATATGATGCAGAATCAAACATATCCACCCCTAAAGCGACTATAAAAGGTATTATCATCGGGTGTCCAGCACCGAATAAATGAACAGGTTTATCTATAGGTAAGACCTTCTTAACAGTTAAGACCATTTCAATAACTTTAGAGTACTCATACTTCTCCATAAGTAGTACTGGACTTCCAATAGCATATATTGAAAACCCCTCTAACTCCTTACTCATTAACGCACTCTTCCTTAAGAGTCTTAAATGTATACCGCCTTGAACTGGTAGAACCCATAACGTTTTACTACGTCCTACTATATCCAACACCATCTTAGCCCTCCTTAACGTCTCCTCAACACTATACAGAGCCTCCTCATAGGTAGCATCATCTCTAGTAGGTATATCAGCTATTACAGCTATATCACTCCCTATCGCATCCTGAAACTTAACAATTTCTACAGGGTCTATATGAACACTCCGTCGCCCATAACGTAATAGTTGATATGCTCCTGAGTCAGTCATCACAACACCGTCAAATCCTAAGAACTTATGTATTTCCTGAATACCCCCTACTGATTTCTTGATAATATACGCATTAGTTATTAACTGTGTAAAACCTAAATCCTTCAGTAAACTTACTGGTACTTCCTTGAATTGTTTTAAAGGATTAATAACTGGGAAGAAAGCTGGTGTCTCTATAGTTCCGCTTTTAGTGACTAGTTTACCTATCCTTCCTCCTAAGTCCTTATCCTTAACCTCAAAGACCACCCTATACCCTCTTCTTCTTCATATCCACATATTCCTGGTAGAGGCTATACAGCTTAGAAGCTAACGGTCCTGAACCCTCAACACCATTCTCACTAACTTTATACTTATCATAGACTATAACTAGGTTTGCCTCTCTAACAACCTTGACAGACCCTGGTGGTAGGTTAAGCTTAGATGATATATATGAAGAGAATTCGTTGGGGTCAAAGAGAGGTTGACTCCTAACTAATATCTCCGATATCCTATCACCATGTATAATAACCCTATAGTAGATATTACCGTCACTATCCTTAGCATCACCTAATACTAGATGTAAGGTTAACCTATCACTAACATCTACTCCGAGTAGGGTCCCTTCATATAATCTACCATCAACTAACTTAACACTTACATACCTATCAACTAAGTTAGTTATCTCATTAACCAACCTTTTAGTTGTATTTGAAGTACTCATCCTATATACCTAACACCATAAACTTCTAAATATTTTTAAACTTATGACTAACTACTTAAGTACTTCGAGCTTAAAATAAACCTCATCCATATAGTCGAAGAGGTCAAGTATAGACTTAAGCTTAGATTCTATCACTAGTAGAAAACCCCATAAAGATATCAATAACTTATTAATATTTTCCTCATACTTCTTAGCTATAACATAACCTTTTATAACTAAATCTACACCTTCCTTAAAATTAGGCATATTTTTAGAGATTGTTATCTTAACCTTATCGTTAAGGTCGAAGATCTTTAGCATTTTATGTATATCGAAAACTGTCTTGATATCAGGGTTCTCAATAGTTATTATGTATATATGGGGTATTAATGACTTATCAACGCTTTTAACTACACCTTCATATGTGATGTAACTCATACCTACGTCAACACTCATACATAACACTAATACGTCAGTATATCTGAGAGCTTATAACGTTATAGGTTTCAAACGCTTTAAATAATTCCCTCATATAGTGGTGGGTAGGTATTGATAAGACGTAGTATTAAGGATGAGGACTTCATATGTTTAGAGTTAGTCAGTAGTAAGAGTAAGGATGTTGCTAGGGTAAATATCCTGGATGCTGTGAAAGCCTTATTGAGGATGTGTGGTGATGCTCGTTTAGATATAGTTACTACTATTACCAAGCATGGCTATAGGTCTGTAATAAGGCTGAGTTCGGAGGATATCATAAGATGTAAAAACGTTTTTAAAACTCTCCTAACAGCGTTACTTCCTGATGAGGTGATGATTAACGAGGTTAGTTGTAATGAGGCTGTAGTTGATAAAGTCCCTTTATACGTAGGTTTAAGCAAGTAAGAAGTTGCTTACTTGATTTAGAATTAGTGGTTAATTATAGACCGGTTATTAATAATGGTAATGATGTGGTATATTTAGGGTTTATTGATGATGGGTATGGAGTGTTAGGTATACCTGTTAAAGACTTCCTAAGACATACATTGATAGTAGGGTCTACAGGCTCTGGGAAGACTACTACTGCAGCAGTTATAGCTTCTCAATTAGTAAACTATGGTTATGTAGTAGTTATTGATTGGAATGACGAGTATCTGAACGTAGTTAAATCATTAGGTGTTAAAAAGAATGTAGTTAGAGATGATATTAAAATCCCAATAAAGTTCAAGAATTTTGAGGAATTTATAAGTATATTAAATGAAGTTTTAGAATTAAGTGATGCGCAGTCCTACCTACTCTATAAATTCTTAGATGATTATGAAGACAATAACTTAAGTTTAGATGATTTGATGAGCTATCTAGAGCAAACGTATGTAGAGTCTAAATGGATGGTTGAGACTAAGTCAGCACTGCTGAGGAGGTTGAAAATGATTTATAATTCTAGGACTAAGCACTTCTATGATCTAGACTTAGCTAAGAACTTGAGGTCAAAACTCCAGAATGAGAAAGGATTACACATAGTATCATTACGTAGATTAAGAGATAGTAAGTTAAGGAGACTTGCAGCTTTAACACTAATTAAACTTATAGAGGAGATTAAAGATAATGATTTTAACACTCATAACTATAACTTCATAATCATTGATGAAGCTCATAACGTAATTAACTCATCACTGATAAATAGGTTAGTTGCTGAAGTACGTAAGCTAGGTATAGGACTCATACTAATTACTCAATCTCCATCAAACATAAGTAATAACATACTAACTAACTGTAATGTGAAGATATTACATACTTTAAAGTCGAGTTCTGATATTGAAGTTATGGTTAGGTCTTTAGGTATTAATGAACTACGTGAACTTCTACCTAAGCTTAAGGTTGGTGAGGCATTAATTGATGCACCGTCGTTGAGGGAGGTAATTAAGGTTAGAATTTCTAGACTTGAGTGATTAACGGGAGTAACTCATTAACTAAGTCCTCTCTTTCAAGCCAGTTAACCCTCACCTCACACTCTCTAACCCCATTAATTATCTTAATAACCTCATCAACAACACTATCTACGTCCTTACCAGTAGTATCTACCTCACAAACCTTACCAACACCATGTTCTTCTAAAGCATTCATTGTTGAAACTCCTAGTAACTCAGCTTCTACATTATCTCTTAACTTCCTACCACTCCATCCCCTACTTACTAACCTATTGTAGAGTTCCTTAGGATTTAACCTAAGTACTATTATCTTATTTATAAATCTATCCTCGACAATCTCACCGTAATGGCTATCTATAACTATAGGACGGCTACAGTTATTAATTATGAATTCATTTAAAGAATTCCTCAACTTAACCTCATCAATAACGTAAGAACTTGTTTCCTCATCATAGTATAGGTAGAGCTTATTAGTTATAACGAACTCACTTAAGTTTAGGTATATACCTTCAAGTAACTTAGCTATTTTTAAAGCAACTACGGTCTTACCAACTCCTGGAGTACCACTTATCACTACTACACATCCTTCCAACTACTCAAACCTCTTACATCATATATAATCTAATCTAATATACTGTTTTTACGATGTGGATTATCTTAGACCACAATACTTCATTTGGAGATTTGACTTTTCAGTATTTAACTACATCTAAGTCTATAACTACCTGATATGTTCTAGGACCTACAGACCTAACAATCCTACTGAATATTACTGAGGACTTAATACTGAGTTCGTCACATTTACTTAAGTACTTACTGATTACTTCATTAATTACTGACTCTCTACTACTTCCCCTCACGAATTCATATACATGTATTACGCCTCTGTTCCTTAACGCCTTAACAGCTTTTTCAAAGTAGCTATATGCTAGCTCAGGTAACGGCATTAAAATCCTATCTGCTGTATTTATGTAATTCTCTATAACTACCCCAGCATCTCCTAGTATAGGTTCTACAACACCTTCAACATTATTGAGTTTTACGTTCTTAACCATGAATTCGTATGCGTAAGGGTTTATATCTATAGATACTACCTTAGATGGTTTAGCATGTTTAGCTATGATTATTGAGAAAAGTCCTGCACCAGCAAACATATTAATTACGTATTCACCATCCTTAACATTCTTAGCAATCCTTAAGTGTTCGTAGTTTAGTGCTGGGGATATGTAGACTTTAGTTATGTCTATGTAGAATGAACATCCATGCTCTCTATATATAGTAGTACTCCTACACTCCCCAGCTAAGTGAACATAATCCCTAGTTCTGTACATACCACCTACTGATGATACTGAAGCCCAAACAGACTTTACGTATCTTAAGTTCTTAAGTAATTCCTCAGCTAATTGTTTTAACATATCAACAGGTATATCCGGAGGTTTCCTAATCACAGCGATATCACCTATAACCTCTACCCTACCCCATAACTTCCTAGCTATTTCCTCACCATACAACTTCTTAGCTAATTCCTTAATGAGTTTCCCACGAGTCATAAATAACGTCTAATTATAATTATTGACTTAGGGTTAAATATAAATGTTTATAAGGTAGAATGAGTATTATATATAGGTGGTTTCATGCCTACTTTAAGGTCTGGTTATATAATTGTTGGAGCTTATGCTGATAAAGTTAGGAGGGTAGCATTCGCACAGCTGAAAGATTCTGTTAAGGAGGGTGTTCTGAAGTCTTCTGATATAGCTTACCATGTAGGTCAGCTAAATAGGGTTCTATATAAGATATTAGTTGAGGATTTAAAGTTAGGTAAGGGTGATGTTGTTAGGATTTCTATAGATTATGAGGTGAGGCAGAGTTCGATAGAGTGGAAGTTCGATACTCTGAAGATTGAAGCGTTTAGGAGAATACCTGATGAGGAGGTAGCTAATGTTTTAAGTAAGGTTAGGACTGAAGTGAAGGCTGTTATAGAGGCAGCGATACAGTTCACTATGGAGAAGCTTGGTGAGACTGAGGATGGTGATGTAGTGTACGTTATGAAGTTAGGTGATAGAGAAGTCGGTGCATTCATAGCAACACTTGTTGATGAGGATATAGTCTTCGTTAAGAAAGGAGCTGCTATAGAACCTACTCCAATGATTATTGAGAAGTTAAGGATAAGTTGTGAGGGTAAGCCTGTCGATGAGGCAATTAAATCAAATATTGATAAGTTTACCTCAAGTGCTAGGTATGTAGGTTATAGTGAGGCAGCAAAGGTTATAGAGTTAGTTAAGAAGAGAGTAGGTGTTGAGTATAAGGTAGAGAAGTTAGAGGAAGTTGAAGAGTAGTTATCGAATGTAATCCCTTAATATACCCTCAAGCCTATTAGTAGCTTTTTTAATTAAGTCTACCCCAACATTTAAGACTTCATTACCGTCTAATAATATGTTATCACCAACGATTACAGATTCTATCACTGGATTCCCGTATATGACAGCATTAACTATAGCATCTACAGAGTTAAGTAGCGGCCATCCTGGAGGTCCTGTGAAGTTGTATATGACGATATTAGCTCTCTTACCAACTTCAATACAGTTCATATCGTCTAAACCTATTATTGAGGTGGTACTGTTGGTAGCACTGAATAGTATATCTAAACCGTTATGACGAGATCTTAAGAGGGTTTTCAGAACATCGGTTAAGTTATAGGATGGTTCATCACCTATTCCAAGACCTTGGAAAGGCTTCCAGGAATTTAATGTGGTGTATGTTCTAATGATTTTTAAGTCATTTATAACTTCTGTAGGGTCTACAGCTATGATATTATCTAGTCCTATCTTATCCACGACTTTATTCAAACCTTCTAAGTTTTTCAAGTCCTTAATAAAGACTCTACATTTATAACTCTCATATAGGTTTACTACCTCGTCATTAAGTCCCTCCTGCGTGAGGATAGCACCCTTAACTTCCTCAACCCTTCCATGCCACCGTTGCATAATTAACTTAAGTTCGTGGTAGGGGTCGTAACCACCTACGTTGATATCTATTGGTGATGCTAGGATCGTGAATAGGCCGACTTCATGTGCAGCCCTAGCAATATCGTCTAGGTATATGTCTGAGATCATGAGGGTTGTAACACCCTTAAGGAGTAAATCTGTAAAACTCAGTATTGCGGAGTAATACACATCAGTTCTAGAAAGTGTTGATAAGTACTCACGTACTCTATCCTCAGTTAACGACTTTAACACATATCTTAATGGGTATGTAGAAACTCTAGTATAACCTGAGGAAAGACCAGGAACTACTAACCTACCCTTACCTGAAATTAGTAGTTCAGGATATTGTAATTCCTCAGGAACTTCACCACTGCCTACAGCCTTAATAACACCACCATCTATAAATAAGTATCCATTATTTATTACTAACTCATGCTTTGTTGATAGTGTAAGTATTGTAGCGTTAGTTATTAATATCTTAACCACTTCAGATCTTCCTCTTAAATTAAGAGTACCTAAAATTAAATTTCTAAGTTGGTGGACCGGCCGGGATTTGAACCCGGGACCTCTCGGGTGCAAGCCGAGCGCTCTTCCAGGCTGAGCTACCGGCCCCTTAACGTAATTATTTACCGGGATTTATAAGCAGTAATAGATAATGTTAACCGTAGTTTGATATGTTAATGAGATGTAAGAATATAAATTTAATAATGTTAACGGAGTGTAATGTATAGGGTGTTTAATGAGTTTAAAATTTGATGTAGTTAGTATTCCCGTCCCTGAAGGTACTAGCGTAATAGTCGGCCACTCACACTTTATAAAAACTGTTGAAGACCTCTACGAAGCTCTAGTAACATCTACACCTACTATCAAGTTCGGGATAGCTTTCTGTGAAGCTAGTGGTAAGAGGTTGGTAAGGAGTGATGGTAATGACCCACAGTTAATAAAACTTGCTGAGGAAGCAGCACTTAAGGTAGGTGCTGGACATACATTCATAATATACTTAAGTAATGCATGGCCTATAAATGTCTTAAACGCTATTAAGAATGTCCAGGAAGTCGCAACAGTATATGCTGCTACTTCAAACCCTCTACAACTAATAATAGCTGAGACTGAGCAGGGTAGGTCTGTACTTGGGGTTGTCGATGGTTTTAAGACCTTAGGTATTGAAGGTGAGGATGATAAGAAGGAGAGGAAGGAATTTCTAAGACGAATAGGGTATAAGAGATAGTATAGTCATTTAAGTGAATCTCTATCTTTTAAGATCGGTAGGAAATCTAGGTATGAGTGGTAAATTGATTTTATATTAACTTAACAAGATTTCACTAACTACTAGTAATGTTGGATACTCACAAAATGCTTATAAATATGTCGACACCTTATTATATGGCATGAATATCAAATGCTTTAAGATATTAGAGTCTGATTTTAAGTATGTAAGTCTTACGACGTTGAAGCTAGTTAAAGAGTTGAAAGTTGATGTAGAGTACGATCTCGTTGAGGTAGGTATTGAAGATCTTATTAGGAAGTTAGACCTTAATGGATGTGACTGTATATATCTGTCATCCTGTGATTCTAACATATGTTCAGAATCTTTCGAATATTTAAGTAAGGTGAAGGGCTTTCAATACTTGATCTCTCCTAGACCAAGTAAGTTGTTAGGATTAGCTATGTTGGTTAAGGCTGATGAGTCTAAAGAGGTTGATGTGTTCTTCGGTTCTCAACCAGGTGTTAAGTATTTAGATGTTGATGTGGGGGAGGTATACGTCTTTGAAGGTAATGTAACTTTGAAGATACCTGATAATTGTTTAGGTGTTCTCGTTAAGACTGATTCAGGTATTAGATTCATACTGCTAGATGATGTAGTTAGTAGTAAAAATGTAAGGAGTTCTAAAAAGGTTAGAAGAAGGAGGAGAAGTAGGAAGTCTAAGAGGAAGTCAAAGAAGAAGAGATAGTAAGGCTTTCTGTACATGTAATCTATTCTCAGCTTGATCCCAAACAACTGACCACTTACCATCAATAACCTCATCAACTACTTCCTCACCTCTTCTTGCTGGAAGACAATGCATGAATATCGCATCCTCTTTAGCTAACTTCATCAGATCTACAGTAACCCTATACCTACTTAAATCAGAAATCCTCTTAGCCCTCTCAGATTCCTGCCCCATACTCACCCACACATCCGTGTAGATAACGTCTGCACCCCTAACAGCTACTTCAGGCTCCCTCACAATCTCTATTAACGACCCATACCTACTACCCTCTTCCTCAGCTATTCTTAAAATCTCCTTCTTAGGTTCGTAACCTGGGGGTGTAGCTATTGATATGTTTATACCTAATTTAGCACATGCTAGAAGTAGTGAGTGGAGTACGTTGTCGGAGCCGTCACCGACAAACGCTAACTTAATACCTTCTAACCTACCCTTCTTCTCCCAAATAGTTAGTACGTCGGCTAATGCCTGACATGGATGTTCTAAATCACTTAAAGCATTTATTACAGGAACTGAAGAATACTTAGCAAGTTCTTCTAAATCTGTATGCTTAAGGACTCTAGCAGTAATACCGTTAACATACCTGCTTAATACCCTAGCAGTATCAGCTATACTCTCACCCCTACCTAACTGTAAGTCATTCCAGTTAAGATAAAGTGCGTAACCACCTAACTGATACATAGCTACTTCAAAACTAACTCTAGTTCTAGTACTTGGTTTCTGAAATATCATTGCTAAGGTCTTACCATTAAGTAGAGGTATTATCACCTCCCCAGCATAATACCTCCCCTTCAACATCTTAGAAACCTCAAGTATGTAAACGAGTTCCTCCCTACTAAGGTCTGAAATAGATAGCAAATCCCTACCTTTAAGACCCCTCAATATATTCACAAGAAAATAACTTAACAAAAGTTTATAAAGTTTTACTATATATAGAGCTTTTAACATTAGATGTACGCAGACTTAGTAAGCTACGAGCCTACACCTCTTGGAGCTGATGGCAAGTCTAAATAGTGATGTTATATTAATGAGAGACCTTGAGCATGTGTTAACAGCTAATAAATAAACCTATATGAAGGTTTTATTTTTTATTAAAGTAATTAATTTCGAGGTGATTTATGAATATTAAGGAGTTATTTAGGATGATTGATGAGGTGGCATCACCTAGAGGGTATGTTAAGCCAGGTTTTAGTAAATACCACGTATATCTAGCTTTGATAGAGTTAGGTTTTAAAGGACCTCTAGGTAGGAAGTCTTTAGCATCGATTCTAGGTATTGGTGAAGGTAGTGTTAGGACTCTAATAAAGAGGTTACTAAGTTTTGAACTAGTAACTATAGATAATGTAGCTGGGGTTTTACTAACTGAGAAAGGTGTTAAAGCCTTCAACCTATTGAAGGATGTGTTAGTTTTAGTGGGTAGTTTTGATTTTAATGAATGTGAGTTCTGTAGGGATTGTAGACTATCTATAGTCATATTAAGGAGGGGGGTAGAGTTAATTAAATTATTTGGTGGTGTATTAGTTGTGAGGGACTTAATAGTTAAGTATGGAGGTGTTGGAAGTATCATCCTCTACTATATTAATGATGGGCTTAGATTACCTGATTCTAAAGAGTTACATAGTATTGATAGTGGGAGTGTGTTAGTTAAGTTGGTGGAGGGGTTTAATATCAGTAATGGTGACTCAGTACTAGTAGCTATGTGTAATAAAGGTGATGATAACTGCTTAAGATATGTTGTTGAGGCTGCATTAGATATAGTTAAGGTGGTAAGTAATTAGTGAGAAAGCATTTATACTCTACAGTGGTGGTAAAGACTCGCATTACGCCTTAATAAAAGCTTTAGAATTAGGGTATGATGTTAAGAAGTTACTCATAGTTAGTCCCTCAAGACCTGATTCATGGTTATTCCATACACCAAATATTAAATGGAGTATCCTTCATAGTAAGTTACTAGATATTGATTACGAGTTGATGGAGAGTAGTGGTTTAAGAGATTATGAGGTGTTAGAGTTGAAGAGGAAGTTTAATGAGTTAAAAGATCGTGGATTTAAATATGTAATTAGCGGTGTTATCTCCTCAAATTACCAGAAGAAGGTTATAGATAGTTTATGTAGTGAGCTTAACCTCACGCATATAACCCCTCTTTGGGGTTTAAATAGCTATGAATTACTTAAGACTGAGGTTAGATTGTTAGAATTCGTAGTAGTAGCTATTCAAGCGTATGGCTTAGATATTAGATGGTTAGGGGAGAGGTTAACTGTTAATAATATCAACGAATTTATTAGTGTTTGTAATAGGTTTGGTATTAACCCTGTAGGTGAGGGTGGTGAATTCGAGACTTTTGTAACTTCATCACCGTTATTTAACAACAGGAAGATCTGTATTAAGTCTAGTAAGAAGGTATGGTACCCGAATCAATGGGTTGGATACTTAATCATAGAAGATGCTGAATTATGTTAGTACAGTCTTTAAGTAAGAACTCCTATAACGACGTAGTTAGAGGTTAATCCTTAACCATCATTTAAAGGAGTTATTACTGGATCCCTCACTATCGACATTACCTATAGCGTCTTCATATATGGTAGGTCTTAAACACTTAGATAGTTGAGGTTCTAACTAGAAGATATGATTATGTTTTAAACCAAGCGTCCAGTCCTTTAGCTCTAGATTTAAAGCATTCCCTATATGCTTTCTTCAGTCTTTCTATTGCTGGAGTTACTCTATCCTCGGAGAAGTCGTGCTCATAAATTAATAACTCCTTAATTAACCTCTCATCAGGCTCCTGCCAGACGATCTTATAATCATCAGTTACTGGCGGTTTTAGGAAGAATTCCCTAATTTTTAATGGGTCTATTGGGAAGTGTGCTTCAGGTAATGTCTTAATTGCTTTTTCTAAGGATCCGTAAGTCTTAATGAGTTTTAACGCTGTTTTAGGACCTACACCCTTAACACCGTCGGGATTGTAGTCAGTCCCTAATAATATTGCGACATCTATTAACTGCTCTCTAGTTATACCTAACTGGTTTAACAGTGTATTAAGTTCTATGAGTTCAGGTTTTACCTCTACATATACTTCCTTCTTCGGTAATTTACGTTTACCTGAAATTGTTAAGTTCCTCACAAGCCTAGGAGATCCGAAGAGTAATGAGTCGTAATCCTGACTTGCTGTCGACCATGTAGTGTTCTTCATAGTCATATAAGCAGCCTGTGCCTCACCCTCAGATGGTGCTTGAACCCATGGAATACCCATAGCACTTAATAACTTCTTAGACTCCTCAACCATCTCATTAGTTAGCTTAGAAGATATCTGAGCATATCTACGGGCAAGTTCTAAATCACCACGTTCTAAAGCCTCTTCATACTTGATCTGTGCCTCAGATCTGATGAGCATTCTCTGAGTTATCTCTCTAGATTTCAACTCAGGTGGCTTCCCGTCAAAGACATATACTGGCTTAATACATGCCTCTACAAGGTTTATAGTCCTATAGAATAACCCGCTTAAATGACTAGTTACCCTACCTCTAGAGTCGATGAGGGGTTTTCCATCAGGTTGTCTAATAGCAGCTAAGAACTGATAAAGTGCGTTATAACCATCTACAGCGATGATCTTACCGTGAAGTTCTCTTAAATCATTAATTATCTTTACAGCCTTATCAGGTATTAACTCTCTTAAATCAACACCCAAGCTCTAACTCCATTAACTCACTATACTTAAAAGACTTATAAATGATGATAACTTTAAGTTTAATCAATAATAGTACTTCATATCAAGAATATGTGAATAACCCTTGATAAGTCTCGTAAGGTGGTTGGTAAGTCATATATTATTAAGGATTGAAAGCAGGAGTTAATGTTTTCAGATGATGTATTAAGTCTTCTAATCCTAGTTCATATAGTTTCTTCTCTGTAGGGATACCGTTAGAGTCCCAACCCCTCAGTACGTAGTACTCCTCTAACATTTTATTGAAGTCTTCCTTAGTAAGTACGACGTTTTTAGCTGCTTCATCAGGTAATGGGTCTTCGAATATCCTAGGTGGTAATGTATCATCTTTTCTACTTATTCCTTCTCTGACGTTGAATACTCTAATTAAATTCCAGATCCTCTCCCCACATTTTAGATATTCATCTAATGTGTACTCGAATCCTGTAGCGTTATTCAACATATCAACTACTGGTATTGGTGCGAAGTCACAGATTACTAAGGAGAATGCTGCAGCCCTCTCATCCTGTAATTCCTTAACGAATCTTGCCTTACCCTCTATTGAGAATCTGGGAATTCTACCCTCAATCTCAGCCCTGGTAGTCCAAGCCCTTTGATGACATGCACCTCTATCAGCTGTAGCGTAGGCTAGAGCCATACCGTTAGAACTCCTAGGGTCATACCCAGGGATTTCTAAACCCTTCACATGCATTGCAAACTTCTCAGAACCCCTACCAACAACTTTAGAAGCCCTAGCAACACCCTCAGCAAGTAAGTTACCGAGCCACCCCTCCCTAAAAGCTATCCTCCTAATCAACTCCCTCTGAACTACAGGGTCTCCAAATCTTATATTAAGACCATCACACTCCCTATACGTTAATATACCTCTCTCAAAACACTCCATAACCCACCCTATCACATTACCTGTAGAGATAGCATCAAGTCCTAACTCATTACATAGATACACAGCCCTAGCAACATCAACTATGTCCTTAATACCGTTGTTAGTTCCTAGAAGTGCTATTGTCTCATATTCAGGACCTCTAACATATACCTCAGAACCATCTACAACAACCTTACTCAACTTGCTACAAGCTATTATACAGTTCGAACATGTTATATCCTTAACCACTATAGTACTCCTCATATAATCAGCGTAAAGTCTTTCAGCACCTTCTAAAGAACCTCTCTGGAAGTTTAGTGAGGGGATTATAGCATGTTCATTCATAGGCTTAACCCAATAAGCAGTACCAAACCTCCTCCTAAACGGGATGAACGTGTTCTCATTAATTGACTTAATAGCCTCTAAAACAGCTTTACGGAAACCTTCTGGTTCAGCAACCTCAACTTTATGAGAACCTTTAATAGCTATAGCTTTTAAGTTCTTAGAACCCATAACAGCTCCTGGACCTCCTCTAGCAGCTATACCATTCCTCTCCTCCTCCTTATCGAAAACTATACATGCATACTTAACTAATCTCTCACCAGCAGGTCCTATAACACCTACATGAGCTTTAGGATCTGTTAACTCCCTAACCTTATCAACAGCCTTACTCACTGTTAAACCCCATATATTAGAAGCATCCTTAATCTCTACTGATTCATCATCTACCCATATATACACTGGATGTGTAGCCCTACCCCTGACCACTATAGCATCATAACCAGCCTTCTTGATTTCAGGACCTGTATACCCACCTACGTGGCAATCCGTAAATATACCTGTTAATGGTGACTTAGTAACAACTACGAACCTACCTGACGTAGGTGCTGGAGTCCCAGTTAGAGGTCCAGTAGCAAGTATGAGTATGTTGTCAGGGCTTAACGGGTCAACCCCAGCTTTTAAATTATCAATAAGTACTTTAGCACCTAAACCCTTACCACCTATAAACATCTTAAGAATCTTCTCATCAGGTCTATACACTCTAACCTTACCACTACTTAAGTCTATATCCAGGATCTGCCTCATATAACTACTCAAAGTAATTCCCTAAACCACTATGAGTTAACAAAATAAGTCTTACGTTAATGTAAAATAAGTTTATGTGAACCATCAGCTGAGACAGGTTTAATCATGAAGTCATATTCTGAGGATTCATCACGTACTACTTCCTACCTCACTTCACACTCACTCATATAATTTATTAAACTTTATAGCACTTTATGAATTGAGATGATGTAACGACGGTCTCCTGAATTCGTGAAGAGTCTTCTCTTCACTGATCATAGTATTTAGACGTTACGAATGTTACGGTTGAAACAACCTTATAAGGTATATATATGTTAATAAATTTAGAATTACGTTATGAGTGAGTATGACAGTATGGGTAGTGTTAATATAGGTATATACAGTAATGCCTGCCCTAACTGTAAGGGTATTATAAGTGATTATAGGTTACTACGTTCTCTACCATGTTCTAAATGCTTGCCTGAGGTACCTGAGGGTACCAGCTTTGAAGAAGTAGTGAATATTATGCAGAGATTAGGAACTCTAAAAGAATTTAAGAAGTTATACGATACGGAGAAAGTTCTTAAGGATATGATGGAGTTCTTTGAGAAGTGTTTAGGGAGTAAGCCTTGGAGTATTCAGGTTATGTGGTTACGTAGACTGGTTAGGAATGTATCATTCGCTATGATAGCGCCTACAGGTATTGGTAAGACGACGTTCGGTATTATAATGTCTATGTTTTACGCATCTAGAGGTTATAAATCATATATAATTGTACCGACTACCGCACTCGCCATGCAGATTGAGAGGAAGCTTAATGAATTCTTAAGTAGGTGTAGAGAGCTTAGCATTAGTTACTTAGTCATTCACTCAAAGCTACCTAAGAAGGAACGAGCTGTTAGGGAGGAGAGGTTATGTAGTAGTGATGGTTTTCATATATTAGTAACTACTTCTAGGTACTTAATGAGGAACTATGAGAAGATCTTGAATCATACGTTTAAGTTTATATTTGTTGATGATGTTGATGCAGTCTTAAGAGGGTCTAAGGCTATAGATTTGATATTGAAGCTTTCAGGGTTTAATGAATCTGATATTGAGTTAGCTCTTAAGGCTGTGAAATTACGTAGGAGTTTAAGTGGTAGGGAATTTAATGAGG
>JAJHRE010000087.1 GCA_020832985.1 Desulfurococcaceae archaeon
TAATATTAACGACTCTACACCGTTTACTAATATATTAGCTAATGCTAACGCCTTAGAAGTATTTGAGGTTAACTCAACCTCCAAGTCCTCCTAACCTCTAAATACCTAGTACTGTGAAGTAAATGAATCTCAATTTACATGAGCATGTAAACATATATGTGGATTCATTATGAGGTAAGCTTATAAATTTACATGGATATGATACATCGGTGATAGCTACGGGTTCGGGTAGATCCTCAGGTATTAAGTTATTAGCTCTAGGTCTAGTCGTAGGTATACTCATAGGTTTCGGCCTTGGGTGGTATTTAAAGCCTACCCCCCAGACAACCACTACATTTATTAAGTTCACACTTGATTGGGCTTATCAAGGACCTCAAGCACCATTCCTAGTAGCGTTGTATAAGGGATTCTTCGCTGAGGAGGGCTTATCAGTAAGTATTGATAGGGGTTACGGGTCTGCTAAGGTTATAAGTGATGTAGCTGCAGGGTTATTCGATATAGGCTTCGGTGATATTAACTCGTTGATAGAGTTTAAGTCTAGGAATCCAGACGCTAAGGTTAAGGCAGTAGCTATAATTCATGTAGCCTCACCGTTAAGTATAGTAACTCTTAAGGGTAGGGGTATTGAAGTACCTAAGGACCTTGAGGGTAAGAGGTTAGGTGCTCCTGCAGGTGATGCTGCTAGGAGGGTATTCCCAGCATATGCTAACGTCACAGGTATTGACTTAAGTAAGGTTACCTGGGTTACTATGGATGTACCCCTACGTGAACCTATGTTAGTTAGAGGTGATGTAGATGCTGTTAGTGGGTTCTACTATACTGTGGTGTTGAACTTACTGGCTTTGAACATATCTAAAGAAGATATTAAGGTCTTCAAATACAGTGAGTACTTACCGTTAGTTGGTAACGGTATAGTAGTTAATGAGGACTTCCTCAAGAAGAATCCAGAAGCTGTTAGGAAGTTCTTAAGAGCTGTTATAAAAGGTATTAAGTACTCTATAGCTAATCCTGACGAAGCTATAAGTATACTACTTCAGAGGGACCCAACACTTAATAAGGATGTTGAGAAGCAGAGGTTGTTAATGGCTTTAGAGATAATTAACGTTAAAGGTATTACTGATAAGTACGGCTTCGGATATGTAGACCCTTCAGTAATTGAGAAGAATATAGATGTTATAGTTAGGACTTTCGGCTTGGAGAGGAGGCCTTCACTGAGCGAGATAGTAGACTTCAACTACCTACCACCTCTAGACTTCAGACTCCCGTAAGTGGGGCTGATGGAGCCTTTAGTAAGACTACACGGTATAACTGTTAGGTATGACGGCCGTAGAAACGGTGGTTTAGTAGCTATTACAGATGTAGATTTAGACATATATCAAGGTGAGGTAGTAGGTATCGTAGGTAAGAGTGGGAGTGGTAAGACAACACTACTTAAGGTACTTGCAGGTCTTATAAGACCTGTTAAAGGTGAGGTAGTCTTCAATAACCATAAATTAAACGGTAATTCATTCAGGGTCGGAGTCCTCTTCCAATCACCCTTACTACTGCCTTGGAGGACTGTCATTAAGAACATACTACTACCTATAGAGGTCTTAGGTGAGGACGTTAGTAAGTATTTGAGTAGGGCTTTAGAACTTATTGAGAAGGTCGGTCTTAAAGGTTTTGAGAATAGTTACCCGTGGGAGTTATCAGGTGGTATGCAGCAGAGGGTGGCTCTATGTAGGGCATTAATACATAGGCCATCACTACTACTCCTCGACGAACCATTCAGTTCTTTAGACGCTATCACTAGGGAGGAGATGTGGATGTTATTACAGGATGTAATATCTCATGAGGGATGTACTACTGTGTTGGTAACCCATGATGTTAGGGAGGCAGTACTACTATGTGATAGGGTTGTAGTTATTGGTGGTAAGCCTGGTAGGGTTAGAGCTGAGGTTAGGGTAGATTTTAAGAGGCCTAGAGACCTTAAACTACAGTATACTAAGGAGTTTAACGACTATGTAGTTATGGTGAGGGGGTTATTAGGTGATTAGGTTGAGGTTAAGTAGGTCTAGAACTCTTAACTCGTTAGTAGTTCTAGTATTCATCTGTGTTGTTTGGGAGTTAGTAGTTGATTTACTCAGTATACCTCAGTACATACTACCAACACCTACGTCGATAGCCTCAACAACTATTAAGTACTATGACTACTTACTACGTAATCTACTTGATACCTCCATACATGCGTTAGTAGGTTTAGCCTTAGCAGCTACGTTCTCACTAGCTATTAGTTTACCACTAGCTTATAGTGAGGTAGTCAGAGATACTGTATACCCGTTAATAACTGGGTTTAACGCAATACCTAGGGCAGCTCTAGTACCGTTACTAGCTCTATGGTTTGGCTTAGGTTCTATGCCTAAGATACTGACGGCCTTCCTCATAGCTTTCTTCCCAGTTTTAGTCCCTACGTTAACTGCTATGGTAACTATTGAGAAGGAGTTATGGGAGTTGTTAATGTCTTTCGGAGCTACTAAGACTCAAATACTTATTAAGGTAGGTATACCGAGGGCTATGCCTTACTTCCTAAGCTCACTACATATGGGTTTAACGAGTTCGTTTGTAGGTACTGTAATTGCTGAGATGGTGGCTTCAGATAGTGGTTTAGGCTACGTCATACTATCATCAACTTCAAGACTTGATACAGCATTAGCTTTTTCATGCTTAATACTACTAGCTTTAATTACGTTCGTATTATCTAAGGTATTAAGTGTTGTTGAGAGGAGGGTTGTTGGTTGGGCATACAGAGTAAGTACGTAGGTGTGAACCCTAAACTATGTACTGGTTGCTCAGTATGTGAGTTAATATGTAGTTTCACTAAGTTTAGGAGGTTTAACCCTAAGGAATCACTCATAAGGATTAACTATAATTACGAGTTAGGTTATTTAGAGGGTTTTAAAGTATGTAGTCAATGTGGTTTATGTATTAACTCATGCCCTACAGGTGCTATATATAGAGGTGATGGGGGTATAGTACTTATAGACTATAGTAAATGTATCGGATGTTTATCATGTGTTAATACCTGCCCTAACAACGCTATAGTAGTCGTTGATGGTAAGCCGTATAAGTGTGACTTATGTGGTGGTAACCCTCAATGTGTTAGGTACTGTGTTAGGGGTGCTTTAAATGTCTCTTAAGTGGGGTTATGCAGGTAGGATACTCTACGTAGACCTTAGTAAGGGTAAGTACTGGGTTGAGGAGCTTAAGGAGTCGTTAGCTAAGGCATACGTAGGTGGTAGTGGGTTAGCAGCATACTTACTATGGAATTTAATTGATAGTGGTGTAGATCCTTTAAGTCCTGAGAACCCGTTGATAATAGCTACTGGACCAGCTACAGGTGCTCTAGCACCATCTGCAGGTAGGTTTGCATTAGTATCTAAATCACCACTAACTGGTATCTGGGGTGAGAGTCATGCTGGAGGTTTCTTCGGTCCTGAGGTTAAGTATGCTGGTTATGATATGGTAGTAATCCTCGGTAGGTCACCGACGCCAGTATCTTTAGTCATTAATGATGGTAGTGTAGAGATACATAAAGCAACAGATCTTTGGGGTTTAAACACTAGGGATACTACTAACGAGTTGAGGGGTAGGTTCGGTAAGGACTACCACATAATATGTATAGGCCCTGCAGGTGAGAACTTAGTTAAGTTTGCAT
>JAJHRE010000088.1 GCA_020832985.1 Desulfurococcaceae archaeon
ATATCTAGGGGTGACGTCCTCGAGTTCTTAAGAATCGGTAAGTTTTATGAGAAGGTTTGTGGTGTTAAACCTAGGTTGGTCATGATATCTCCTTACGTTGATGTTAGAGCTTATGAGTTAGCTAAGGATTTAGGTATTGAGGTTTACTCTCAGACTGGTTAAACCTTATAAGCTGTTTAGCTGATCTCTCATTACTGTTTTAGTGGGGGGTTGGTTTGAGGGAGTCTTTCGTAATTACTGCTGAGGATATAGCAGTATTAATTGATGCTGTTTTGAGGGCTGAGGCTGTAAAACCTGTTCAGCAGGCTAAGAGGGATGTGTTTAAGGAGTATGGGGTTTTAGGTAGTAGGAAGGATCCTCCGTTGACAGCTATATTTTACGGTATTATGCTTAGGTTAGGTGTTTTAGATATGGTTATAACTGATTTAACAGGTTCTAAGAGTCCATACTTACTAGACCCTAGGTTGAGGGCTGCTTTAAGGGTTTTCATTTACTTGAGGTTATTTGCTAAGGGTAGGGTTAGATTCGATAATTGGTTTAGGTGTTATAAGAAGGTTGGTGCTTGGTTATCTAGTAGGTCCCACCCATACGTCGGTATGTGGTTTGTAGATACTGTTAAGAGGTTAGGTAGTTATGAGTTAAGACCTAAGACACCTGATGATGAGTTAATGCTTAAGTACTTACTACCTCCATGGTATGTTAAGAGGGTTGTAGGTGTTTTAGGTATGTCTGAAGCTGAGGAGTTGTTTAAGTCATTCCTTAAGAAACCGTTAATTAGTGTTAGGGTTAACATACTTAAAGCTACAGTTGATGAAGTTGTTGGTAGGTTAAGGTCTGAGGGTAAGGTACCTGAGGTATCTAAGGTAGTACCGACGGTGATTAAGTTTGAAGGTCCTTACAACTTCGATAAGTCTGAGCTGTATAGGGAGGGTAAGATAGTTATTCAGGAAGAACCTGCAGCACTAGCCTCAATAATATTGAATCCGAGACCTGGTGAAGTAGTTGTTGACTTAGCAGCAGCACCTGGTGGTAAGACTGAACATATGGGTGAGTTGATGAGGAATGAAGGTGTTATACATGCTTTCGATATAGATAAGACTAGGATGAAGAGGTTAGAAGAACTTATGAGGAGGACTGGAGTAACTATTGTTAAGACCTACGTTAGGGACGGTAGGGAAGCACCTAAAGTACTTGGTGAGGAAGTCGCTGATAAGGTGTTAGTAGACCCTCCATGTACTTCAGACGGTACGTTAGCTAAGAACCCAGACCTTAGGTGGAGGATGTATGAGGAGGAAGTACCTAAACAAGCACAACTACAGTACGAGTTATTAAAAACAGCTATAAAGTTAGTTAAGCCTGGAGGCTACATACTATACACTACATGTACGTTACTACCTGATGAGAATGAAGAGGTAATTAAGAAGATACTTAATAAGGAAGGTAGTAAGATTAGGTTAGTACCTCTAAATGGACCTTACGACCAAGGACTAATACCTGGGACTATGAGGGTATGGCCGCATAAGCATAACACTATAGGCTTCTTCTACGCACTACTCCAGAAGGTTGAGAAGTAATTATATAGTTTTAAACATTCATTAACTCATAGATAATGACGCTAATCCATAAGGCCTCGAATACTCCAACCTACCTGTAGTAGGGTCAATCCTCACTCCTAAACCTTCTAAAACTATCACCCCTAATAGCGGTTCTGGAGAATCCATTAAAGCTACTTGAAATACCCCTTCTCTATCTAAGACCTTAAAGTATGCTAGGGAAACACCAACAGTAATTTTCCTACCATCAGCTAATAGGAGTTCTGTTTCAGTTAAAGGCTCTATATTAAGCTCCTTAGCTAGGTTAAGAGGTATGACAGGAAAGAACGCTCCTGTATCAACTAAGAACGTAACTTCCTTTACCTTCTTCTTAGAAATATCCCCTACTAACACATTAACTCTAACATAACCTATATACAATCCCTATTGAAAACTCTCTTTTTCTAGTTATATTGCTTTTGTGAGATTAATGTTATGGATTACTACATAGTAATTTTCTATCATTAACTTACTTAATCATTTAAAACGATTAAGTAAATTCATATGCAAACGGATGAAATTACTTGCAGTACTTAATAGTTTTAATAACGTTATTTAAAGCCTTTAACCTCTCCCCTTAATTCCTTAATGGAGGCCTGAAGATTGAATCATAAGGGTTTTAAGATAGTATTAACTGGTGATGAGAGTTTAATAAGTGATTATCACCATACTTACCTTGGATTTGCTTCAGGCCTTCCTATGGATGTATTACCTCCGTGGTTAGGTGATATCCTATTCCCGGTTAAGAGCGGTCCTGGTGGTAGAGTTTATACCAGTCAGTATGGTTTATGTAAGATTGAAGCTTCATTACTAGATGCTGGTTTTAGTAGGGATGAGGTTGCTATTGTAGATCCTAAGAAGTTAGATATTGCTGTAGGACCTAATACTAAGGTTGTTGGTGTAGGTGTTTTAGATCCTCTAGGTGTTAACTACGGTACTCTAGTCCTTAGAATACTACTTAAGCTCATGGGTTATGAAACTAAGTTACAGTCGTATATGAGTTGGGCTACTATGAAGATATTGAGACACCCATCAATAATTAAGTATAGGCCTAAGGTGATTGTTGGTGGTCAAGGTGTTTGGGAATTAATTGATAGTGGTCTTCAAGAAGTTTTAGGTATTGACTGTATTGTTGAGGGTGAAGGTGAGGGGGTTGCTCCAGAATTATTTATTAAGGCTGTTAGAGGTGAGGAATTACCTAGGTATGTAGTTGGTAGACCTGTAGAACCTGAGGAAATACCTGTTATTAGGACACCATCTAGGGGTACTGTAGAGATTACTAGGGGTTGTGGTAGGGGTTGTAAGTTCTGTAACCCAACACTACTCTACTTTAGGACTATACCTATGGATAAGATATTACGTGAGGTTAAGGTAAATGTAGTTGGTGGTGAGAGATGGATATCACTACATTCTGAAGACTTCTTAAGATATGGTGGTAAGGGGTTAGATACTAATCCTGAAGCACTAACTAAATTACTTAACACTATAGTTAAGTTACCTGGTGTTGAGGGTGTATCAGTAGACTTCGTAACAGCATCGACTGTAGTTGCCAACCCTAAACTACTTAAGGAAGCTGCAGATATTATGGGTATTCCATCGAGGAAATTCTCAATAATTCAAGTAGGTATTGAGACTGGTAGTCCTAGATTATTAAGGATTGTAGCTCCAGGTAAGTCAAAACCATTTAAACCTGAGGAATGGCCTGAAGTAGTTGAGGAAGCAATCACGTTATTAAATGATTGTGGTTGGTGGGTTTGTGCTACATTCATAGTTGGTTTTCCGTGGGAAACTGATGAAGATGTAGAAGCAAGTATTAAATTGTTTGAGAGGTTAAGGAGTTATAAAGTATTCTTCCACGTACTACCTTTAATACCTTCAGGAAGTCTTAGGAGGTCTAAAGCGTTAAACCTAGATAACCTAATACCGAAGAGTAAGAGAGCTATAGAATTCATAGCAATCACAGCGTTAGACACTATGACTAAG
>JAJHRE010000089.1 GCA_020832985.1 Desulfurococcaceae archaeon
TCTAAGGCCTCCCTAATAACCTTAGATAACTCTATCTCCCTCCTACTCGGTGCTGGATTCTTACGTTCATGTGTTGAGAACGGCGCCATATGATACCTACACCTAATAACTGCTCTATTAGGTAGTAGTACATACTTAGATGGAGGTTCTCTAGGCCCGTAAACAGCTGCGAGTACTTTAGTCTTACCATACTCAACAATAGCTGAACCATTAGAGTTCTTTAATACTCCAACAGCCATCGAGATACTCCTTAACTCATCGAATTTCCTACCATCATGTCTTAAATTACCCTCTATTAATTTAACCCCTCCCTTACCCAACAAACAACCCCCTCCTAACCTTCTCCTTAATAATAAATTCCCTAACCCTATCTGTAAGCCCTGATATATGTGCTTCCCTCTCAATCTTCTTAATGGCGAGTATCACTATCTCCTCGAAATCCTTATTCGGGCAGTTATCAATTAATATTCTACCGTTCTGTGCGACAATTATCTCACACTTACATTCATTAGTGAGTAACTGTAACATAGACCCCTTCTTACCTATAACTCTAGGTACCTTAGCTGAGCTTATCTCAACTAAAGATCCCTTACATACCTTACCGAAACCCTTACCCTTAACTGATAGGGTTATCGCCCTACCCCTACCTACATTCTCAACCTTAGCTAAGATAACATCACCTATATCTAAATAATCTGATAAGGTCTCACGTCCTGGGTTTAAGGGCCTGTTGAGGAAGTCTGAAGCGTAGAGTACTGCAGGGTGTAATGCCCTTATATCAACCTCCCAACTAGTTAGACCTACAGATGTGACTATCCCTATAACTACATCACCTACTTTAGGATAGTAGAACCCCTCTAAAGGTATAACACCGATTTTATCATCTTCAATATCGGCTAATCCAACAACAGCTGAATAACATTTAGCATCTATACAGTATACCGTAGTAGGTGTTGATACTGATACCTTACCCTCACATAGTAATTGACCAGGTGTTACTAACTCCCTATTCTGGACGTATAATGACGTACTCATCAAATCACCTTAATACTTACCTCAGCAGCCCCCTTACAGAGGGAATTCACCTTATCAATAACCTCCGTCTGAAGTCCAGCCGGGATTTCCAGTTCCAATAATAGAGAACCGTCAGATAGCCATTGCTGGTTCTTAACATCACCTAACTTCCTAATCTCACCCTGTATCCTCTTAGAGATCTCTGATGGGACTTTAATAGTGACTAAAGCTTTAGAGATTTTTATTGGTAGGTATTTAGAGATTTCCTTAACTATACGGGTAGCCTGCTCCTCAACACTTTTATATAGGTCAACACTAACTTTAGCTTCCTCCATAGCCTTCTCAATACGTTGTGGAGGTATTGGGGTTTTAGTCCTCGGATCTACAGCAGACTTAGCTATGTAGTTAATGATCTGCCTCCTCTTAGCCTCTAATAACGCCCTCCTCTGCTCAGTAGTTAGTTGTAATTCACCATTCTTAACAATCTCAGCAGCTATTACTCTAATATCCTCAGTACCGAAGACCTTCTTAAGGTCCTCAGGTGATGCCTTCAAACCCTTCCTAACATCTTTATATATGAAGTCACTAACTAGAAAATCATCTACACTAACCTTTTTATCACCTTCTCTAAATCTTAAGGCTAAGTCCGGCTTAACAAGGACTTCAAAATGTAAACCCTTAAATTCATACCGAGCAACCACATGGTCCTTACTACTCATTTATTTACCCCAGCATCAACTATATACTGAGCTAGCTCCTCAGCAGTTAACTTCCTAAAGACCTTCTCATCAATTGTTATGTAACCCAACTCTACAGTCTCCGGAGTTAAAGGTCCTTCACTTGCTGCTCTTAAAGCCTTCAAGCCTAGGAGTATTACCTCCTTAATGCTTAAGTCCTTCTTATAATTCTTCTCAAGAAACTCTAATACTGGCTGTTCCCCTGCACCCATAGCTATCGCTAAGTAACTAAAGTAGTAGCCATTGGTTTCAGTCTTAAATAAATTCACCCCCTTCCTATCAACACCTAAGAATATTAGAGATACACCGAAAGGTCTTACACCAGCATGTTGAGTATAGAGTTGCTTAATATCGCATACACCTCTAACCAACATCTCAATATCTGCTGGCTCATCATATACAAACCTATGATTAAAAGCTAACCTCCTAGCATAATCTATAAGGATCCTACCATCAGCAGCAAGTCCAGCAAAACTTGCCCCTACATGAGTATCTATCAAGAATATCTTCTCAATTGATGAGAGGTCTATTAATGGAGTTACCTTCTTCTTCTCAGCTAAGATCACACCACCACTAACAGACTTAATACCGATAGTCGTCCACCCCTTCCTAACATTCTCAGCAGCATACTCAACCTGATATAACTTACCATCAGGTGAGAATACAGTTATCGCCCTATCATACCCCATTGCCGGTGGCCCAAATGCCATCCTAACACCTACTAAAGATACATTAACAACAGCTATTAAATATTATCAACTATCAACGCTGAATACCCTACATAGCTTGAGACTCTACATAAACCTCGAAGATAGACAAAATCATCACTCACTAAGTTCCACACATTTAAAAGAATGAATTGAGGAAGCCCTTAATGTGTCTGGACATTAGCAAAATCACTAACTGTATTAAAGCTTATAAAGTATTAAATATAATAAAAGGGTGGGAGGCCAAAGCAGCGGGGTGGGGTAGCCAGGGAGCCCGCGGGAGGTAGGTTACAGTAATACCTACCCGCGAAGCTCATATAATACAGTACTGGCTGTATTGGAGAGACCCCGAGGTCGGTGGTTCAAAACGAGGTAGTCTGAGTAGTTACTCAGACTACCTCGTGAGAGTCCACCCCCCGCTACCAGAGGCCTCCCACCATTACATCGCTTATAAAGTAATTAAGCTGGTCTCGTGAAAGTAATTCAGGTGAGGCTCTTAAATGATTAACGAGCTTCATTTCGGGACTGCAGGGATACCGAATAGTACTGCTAAGCCGTCAACCTTAAACGGCGTGATTAGGGTTCATGAGTTAGGTCTTAACGCTATGGAGATAGAGTTTGTGAGGGGTGTTAGGATGAGTGTGGAGTCTGCGTTAGAGGTTCGTAGGGTGTCTGTAGAGTTAGGTGTCGTGTTAACTGTCCACGCACCATACTATATAAACCTACTCTCACCGGAGGATTCTAAGGTTGAGGCGTCTATTAGGAGGATCGTGGAATCTGCTAGAGTAGGTTCTAAAGCAGGTGCTTGGTCATTAGTGTTTCATCCAGGGTATTACGGGAGGTTAAGGTCTGAGGAGTGTGTAGAGCGTGTCAGGAATATCCTGAAGAAAGTAATTAAAGAGTTAGTTGATGAGGGTATTAAAATGTGGGTAAGACCTGAAGTTATGGGTGGTTTAGCTGAGTTCGGATCTGTTGAGGAAGTAGTTGCAGTTACTGAGGGTTTAGACTATGCATTACCATGTATAGACTTCGCCCACATATACGCTAGGAGTTTAGGTAAGG
>JAJHRE010000090.1 GCA_020832985.1 Desulfurococcaceae archaeon
ATGTGTAGGGATTTAGGTGTTAGGTACGTATGCCCTAAGTGTGGTTTTGAAGGTCCTTAGGTGTAGTTTATGGCTAAAGTCCTAACTGTTTTGAAGGTATATCCTAAGGATGTTGATGTTGATTTAGACGGTGTGGTTAGTAGGTTAAGGAATGTATTACCTAGTAAGTATGAGTTAGTTAGGAGTGAGAAGGTCTACGTAGCTTTCGGACTCTACACACTCAGACTCTACATACTAATGCCTGAGGATACTGAAGGAGGTACTGAAGAACTTGAAGGTATTGTAAGAGGTTTAGAAGGTGTTGAGAATGTTGAGACTGAATTAGTTACTAGGACTGAGTCTTAAGTCATCAGTAGTTAATCTTATGAGTTAAATTAACTAAAACTTAATCGTAGGTTTAAAACTAACATACCTACTTACTATTAGAGGTGAGTGAGATAGTAGATAACCCTGATAGCGGTCCTGAAGGGACTTTACCGCCTCAGCAGAAGGTTAGGAGGGAGGTTGTTTTAAGGGTTGCTGAGGCTAAGCAGAAAGACGCTACTAGAGGTAAGGTTAGGATTGATTTAAGTGTTATGAGGGAGTTAGGTGTTGAGGCTGGGGACGTCGTCGAGATATTAGGTAAGAGGTCTACAGTAGCTGTTGTATGGCCTAGCTACCCTGAGGATGAGGGTAAGGGTATTATAAGGATGGATGGTGTGATAAGGAAGAATGCTGGGGTAAGTATAGGTGATAAAGTTGTTGTGAGGAAGGCTGAGGCTAAGGAGGCTTTAATGGTTAAGTTAGCAGTAGCTACTCAATCATACACTATATCCACAGATGCGAACTTCATAAACTATGTTTTGAAGAGGTTGATTGACTACCCATTAGTTGAAGGTGATAACGTATTAATACCTGTGTTAGGTCAGTCAATACCCTTCGTAGTAGTTCAGACTAAGCCTTCAGGCCCTGTAGTTGTTAAGGAGGGTACTAAGTTGATAATTCTTGAGAGACCTGCAGACTTCACTAGGGTTTCTAGGGTGACTTACGAGGATATAGGTGGTATGAGGAATATCATTGAGAGGGTACGTGAGTTAATAGAATTACCTCTGAAGTACCCTGAGTTATTCAGGAAGTTAGGTATTGAACCACCTAAAGGTGTTTTACTCTACGGACCCCCTGGATGTGGTAAGACATTACTTGCTAAAGCAGTAGCTAATGAGATAGACGCCTACTTCATAGCTATTAACGGGCCTGAAATAATGAGTAAGTTCTACGGTGAGAGTGAGGCTAGGTTGAGGGAGATATTTGAGGAGGCTAAGAAGCATGCACCATCAGTTATATTCATCGATGAGATCGACGCTATAGCACCTAAGAGGGATGAAGTCGTTGGTGAGGTTGAGAGGAGGGTTGTAGCTCAGTTATTAGCTCTAATGGATGGTTTAGAGAGTAGGGGTGATGTGATAGTTATAGCAGCTACTAATAGACCACACGCTATAGACCCTGCGTTGAGACGTCCTGGTAGGTTTGATAGGGAGATTGAGATCCCACTACCTGATAAGCAGGGGAGGTTAGAGATACTTCAGATACATACTAGGAATATGCCGTTAGCTAAGGATGTAGACCTAATCAAGATTGCTGAGATTACCCACGGATATACAGGTGCTGACCTAGCTGCGTTAGCTAAGGAAGCAGCTCTTAACGCTTTAAGGAGGTACCTACCTAAGATAGACCTCTCTAAGAATGAAATACCTACAGAGTTACTAGACTCTATTGAAGTCACTATGGATGACTTCATACATGCTCTGAATGAGATAGTCCCTAGCGGTCTTAGAGAGATATATATTGAGGTCCCGGAGGTTAGGTGGTCTGATATCGGTGGTTTAGATGAGGTTAAACAACAGTTGAGGGAGGTTGTTGAGTGGCCTCTTAAATATCCAGAGAGTTTTAAGAGGTTAGGTATTGAACCACCTAAAGGTGTTTTACTCTACGGACCCCCTGGATGTGGTAAGACATTACTTGCTAAAGCAGTAGCTACTGAATCAGGTGCTAACTTCATAGCTATTAAAGGTCCTGAGATCATGAGTAAGTGGGTTGGTGAGTCTGAGAAGGCTATAAGGGAGATATTTAAGAAGGCTAGGATCTACGCACCGTCGGTAGTATTCCTCGATGAGATAGATTCTATAGCACCTATAAGAGGTGTTTTAGAGGATACCCACGTAACTGAGAGGGTGGTTAGTCAATTACTTACTGAGTTAGATAGTATTGAGAAGTTAAGGAATGTAGCTATTATAGCAGCTACTAACAGGCCTGACCTAGTAGACCCTGCTCTTTTAAGGCCTGGTAGGTTTGATAGGGTTATATATGTACCACCACCTGATAGGAGGGCTAGGTTAGAGATACTTAAGGTACATACTAGGAAGGTACCACTAGCTAGTGATGTAGACCTTGAGAAACTAGCTGAGTTAACTGAAGGTTACTCAGGTGCAGACCTAGAAGCACTAGTTAGGGAGGCTGCGTTAGTAGCGTTAAGAGAGAACTTAAACGCATCAGTAGTTGAGTCTAGACACTTCATCATAGCACTAAACACTATCAAACCATCACTAACACCACAGATGATTAAATTCTATGAGGAGTGGTTCAACAAGATAAGACAGAGACTTCCAAAACACTATATAACACCTAACTTATAACATGG
The DNA here is from genome assembly GCA_020832985.1 of Desulfurococcaceae archaeon. GTDB lineage: Archaea > Thermoproteota > Thermoprotei_A > Sulfolobales > NBVN01 > CAZZLT01. The sequence continues at coordinate 2,678 of JAJHRE010000090.1, forward strand.
GTTAAACCTAAACTCTAATCTGAAGTTAATGATTATTTATAGTCAGATTTATAAGTTCAGAAGTAAATGATTCCACAGCACATTATGACGTTTAAACTTGAGTTAGTTAGGTGGTTAGATGGGACAACGTTACCCGTTATCGTTAATTGCTAGTGAGATCTTAAACCTACTGAGTGTTAACGGTGATACTATGAAGGATAAAGACCTCTTTGAAGTACTTAAGAAGAAGTATGATCTCACATACTCAGAGTTCCTGAGGTATCTTATGGTCTTAGAGGTTAGAGGGTTTATCACGGTATCAATGCCTAAGGAGGATGTTAGAGTTATATCGTTAGTTAGGCATAGGAAGGGTTAGAAGAATTAAATTAAGTATGTGGTTAGTGATTATGTTAAATATTTATTAAATTCCTTAACGGGTTAGTTAGTGATGACTGCATACATTAGGATATTCAGTAATGTTAGTGAGTTGTTATCCTCTCTAGATGATGATATAGCTGAGTCTAAGAAGTACTTAGGTGAGTTGTTAAGGATTATAGAGGAGTTAAGGGTTCGTGCTGAGAATGAGAAGGCGTTAACTAACTTACTTAGTAAGTTAGGTGTTAATACTGGTAAGAAGCAGAGTACAGTGATTAATTTGAAGAATTTGAAAATTATTGTTAACCCTAGTGCTGAGGAGGAGTTAACAGCTTTAGAGATGCTTGCAGAGCATATTAGTCGTAGGATAAAGACTTTACAGGATATTAAGAAGGAGTTAGAG
>JAJHRE010000091.1 GCA_020832985.1 Desulfurococcaceae archaeon
GTAGATACTAGCTTAACTATGTTGAGTAAACTTATTGGTAAGGACTTAAGTTCGTTTAATGTCTACGTAGTACCAGCTACTGAGTTAGCTTTAAAGATCTTAGGTAGGGGTATAACTAATACAGCTATGTTAGGTGCTTTACTAAGTACTACGCAGGTTGTGAGGATCGAGAGTGTTGAGGAGGTTATTAGAGGGAGGTTTAGAGGTCCTATAGCTGAGAAGAATATAGAGGTTTTGAGGGAGACGTATAGGTGTGTTAGACATGTCAGGGAGTGAGTTTATTAGGGAATTACCTCAAGTACCGACGACTGTTAAATTATCAACTGAGCTTAAGACTGGTTCTTGGAGGTCTTACAGACCTGTGATAGACCATAATAGATGTGTTAAATGCCTTATATGTTGGGTTTACTGTCCTGAATTAAGTATTAGATGGGATGGTAGTTCTGTAAGTATAGATTACGACTTCTGTAAGGGTTGTGGGATATGTGCTCATGAATGTCCTGTTAAAGCCGTAACTATGGTCCCTGAGGGTGGTGGTTATGAGGGTGGTAGGTGAGGTTAGAGCTTTAAACGGTGATGAGGCGGTAGCCTACGCTGTTAGGCAATGTAATGTAGATGTGATTTCAGCATACCCGATAACACCTCAGACAATAATTGTTGAGAGGTTGTCTGAGTACGTAGCTAATGGTGAGATACATACTGAGTACGTAAATGTAGAGTCTGAACACTCAGCACTTAGTACATGTATTGGTGCTGCAGCAGCTGGTGCTAGAGCATTCACAGCAACATCATCTCAAGGACTAGCTCTGATGTGGGAGTTACTATACGTAGCCTCAGGTCTTAGACTACCTATAGTTATGGCTGTAGTTAATAGGGCTCTATCAGCACCTATAAACATACACTGCGATCATAGTGACTCCATAGGTACTAGAGATTCTGGTTGGATTCAATTCTATGTTGAGAATTCTCAGGAAGCATACGATACAGTGATTCAAGCATTTAAGATAGCTGAACACCCAGACGTCCAACTACCAGTTATGATTAACTTAGATGGGTTCTACCTAAGCCATACCTTAGAGAACGTGAGGGTCCTACCAGATGATGTTGTGAGTGGATTCGTAGGGTTTAGAAAACCTGTTAAGGTGTGGGTACCTTACTTAGGTAGGGAAGTACCTGCAGTACTTGACGGCTACACACCAATCTCATTAGGTATTATAGCATTATCAGACTACTACTACGAGTTTAAGATGATGGTCATTAAGGCTATGGAGAAAGCTAGAGAGGTTATTAAGGAGGTGAATAAGGAGTTCTCAGAGTTAAGTGGTAGGGCTTACGGTGATGGATTCTTAACACATTACGGTGTCGATGATGCTGAAGCAGTGTTAATCGTTATGGGTTCTGCAGCTGGTACTGTAAGGTACGTAGCTAGAGAACTTAGGAGGAAGGGGTTGAGAGTAGGTGTTATTAGGTTGAGGACCTTCAGACCTTTCCCGTATGAAGAACTAACTAAGTTGTTGAAGGATGTTAAAGCTGTAGGTGTTATGGATAGAGCTACATCTCCAGGAGCTTACGGTGCACCACTATTTAATGAGGTGAGGACAGCCTTATACGATTGTGAATGTAGGCCTGTAATAGTTAATTACGTATACGGTATTGGTGGTAGGGATTTAAGCCCACATACTGTTAAGGAGTTATATAGTGACTTACTAGAGATTGCTAAGGGTAAGAAACCCTCAAGTATTGTCAGGTATGTTGGGGTGAGGTCATGAGTACCCCCGTAAATCTTAAGGAGTTAGCTAGGGAGAGTCCTAAACTACTCCCAGGACATAGACACTGTGCTGGGTGTACAGTACCTATAGTAGTTAAGTTAGTACTAGCAGGTGTTAAAGAACCTACAGTAGTAGTAACTGCTACAGGTTGTTTACAGGTAGCTACTACTATATTCCCGTACACCTCATGGTATATCCCATGGATACATAACGCGTTTGAGAATGCTGCAGCTACGGCTTCAGGTATTGAAGCAGCTTTTAAAGCTCTTAAGAAGAGGGGTGTTATCAACGACGATAACGTTAACATCATAGTATTTGGTGGTGATGGAGGTACCTACGATATAGGTTTCCAATCATTAAGCGGTGCTATTGAGAGAGGTCATAACTTCCTCTACATACTCTACGATAATGAAGCCTACATGAACACAGGTATTCAGAGGAGTGGGGGTACACCATTCGGTGCTTGGACAACTACATCACCTACAGGTAATGTAATCCCTGGAAAACCACAGCATAAGAAACCTATAGCTGATATAGTCGTAGCTCATAGAGCACCCTACGTAGCTACAGCTACACCAGCACATTGGTTAGACCTGATGATGAAGGTTAGGAAGGCGTTAAGTATTAGAGGTCCTAAATTCATACACGTACTAACACCATGCCCACGTGGTTGGAGGTTTGACCCAAGCCTATCTATAGAGGTCTGTAGATTAGCTGTAGATACTTGCTACTTCCCACTCTGGGAGTTTGAGAAGGGTGTTTGGAGGTTAACTGATAGGAGTTTAGCTATTGCTAAGAACCCCAACCTTAAGAAGCCTATAGAGGAGTTCTTAAAGATTCAGGAGAGGTTTAGACATGCGTTAACTAAGGATACATACATAGTTAAAGAACTTCAGGAGTACGTAGATAGTGTATGGAGTGACTTACTGAGGAGGGTAGGTACCACCAGCTAATCAACACAGTTTTAAACCCCTAAAAAATTACATATATGTTGTTGGTTATGGAACGTATAGGTATTTTCTTCGACTTCGACGGTACTTTAAGTCCTTTAAACGTATGTAGGGATGATGCTAGAGTTAGGGATGATGTTGCTGAAGTACTTAAGGAGTTAGTTAAGTATTACGTAGTAGCTATAGTTAGTAGTAAGGACTGTTACTTCCTCAGGAGTAGAACCCCATACATTAGTAACTACGTATGTATCAACGGTTTAGAAATACTGACTAACGACTACGTAGTAAATGATTCTGCAGTACTTAGGGAGGATCTAGTTAGAGCCCTTGAGGATGTATACTCACTAGCTAAGAAGTTAGAGAACGTATATGTTGAGGGGAAGAGGTCTTTATTAGGGCCTCTCCTAGGTTTAAGTATTGATTGGAGGGGTTTTGAAGGAGTACCTAAGGGGTTGGAGGAGGTGGTTGAGGTAGCTACCTCTAAAGGTTTAAACGTTATTAACTATAGGTATAATCCATTCGTAGATATCTACATATCTAGGAGGGATAAGGGTGAGGGTGTTAAGGTGTTGAGATCCCTGCTTAACCTAGGTAAACTCATATACGTAGGTGATGGTGAGAACGACATACCTGCCTTCAAACTAGCTGATATATCCGTATTAGTACGTCATGAATTTAACCAAGAACTTAAAGTAGGTGTTAACTT
>JAJHRE010000092.1 GCA_020832985.1 Desulfurococcaceae archaeon
TAACAGCTCCGTAAGGACATACCCTCATACAGAGTTCACAACCTACACACCTACTCAGGTCCACCCTCGGATACTTACCTACTACTACAATAGCCTTAACAGGACATCTAATGAGGGGTTCACACATACTGCAATTCATTGTTGAACATATAGATCTATCCACATGACAGGGTAGTTCTGTAACTGCGTAGCCATCCTCGTCCGGGGTATCTGTAGGGAGGATCAATACAGGTACTGAACTCTTCTCAGCTTGAGCAAATAATGCTGTAGCTACAGTATCAGCGATCCCATATACGATCTTCGCTATAGTGTTGGCTGTAGCCGGCATTATAACCACTACGAGATATCTCCTCATGTTAACCCTACCGACATAGTACATCCCCTCATCCCCAACTAAGAACTCCTCATAATACCCTCCAGGAGCAATATTCTTAAGCCTAGGTAATACACCAAATACCCTAGCTACTTCATAACCCCACCTACTCAAGAATATAGTTATCTTAAGGTTGAACTCATTCTTCATATACTCCATAACGTCCACACATTCCCTCAGATGAGCACCACCACCAGTCACAGCCCATGCAACAGTCTTTAAACCCATACACACCCACCTAAGTAGTAAACTACTTATGTTTATTTACGTAAGTAATAATATCTCATTACTGAGTGTGGTATTACGGCTAAGATATTAATCGTCACAGGAAAGCTTGCAGAACCGATAATAAGGAGGGTTATCACAGAGGTTAAGACAGAACATGAAATTGATGTATTAGTCACCCCCCTCCCGATCGCTGCCTTCCTCACAGCTGAGTACATAGCATATTACCTTAAACAACATAACGTTAAAGGCTATGACTACATATTAATACCAGGTCTTACGAGAGGTTCTGGGAGAGTTGTTGAGGGAGTTGTTAATATTAAGACTCTTAAGGGCCCTATAAACGCTTACGACCTCATAGAAGTTTTAAGATTTAGTAACTTGGATATACTCTCACCAGACGTACCTGCTGATGAAGTATTAGGTAATATTATTGAGGGTGGGAATAGGAAGATATTAAGGTATGTTGAGGATTCTCTAACAGATGAAAATAGCGTTGTTATCAGTAAGTTGAGGGTACCTCTAACACCACCACCAATTAGAGTTGCTACTGAGGTTACAGAAGCTCATACACTTGATGATGAAGAACTTATTAAGAGGGCTTTCAAGTATGTTGAGAAAGGTGCAGATATACTAGTACTTGGTTTTGAAGCTCTACACCCACACCCAGATAAAGTTTATAGAACTGTTAAGGTATTAAAGAGAGAATTTGATTTACCAATAGCTGTAGATACGTCCATACCTGAAGAGATCAACTCAGCTATTGAAGCCGGTGTAGATATGGTCATAAATATCGACTTAACTAATATAGATAAGGTTAGACGTGTTGAGGGGGATATAGCTGTTGTTACTATCCCTAGAGACCCTATTACAGGTACTATACCTAAGGACTTAAACACTAGGGTAGAACTTCTTGAGAAGACTGTAAGTACTGTTAAATGTAGGGGGTTTGAGAAAGTCTTCGCAGACGCTATCTTAGAGCCCTTCGGACAACTATTCACTTCATTACTAACATACTACATGTTTAAACAACGGAATCCTAAAACACCCTTACTAGCAGGTATCGGTAATGTGACTGAGCTTATAGATGTTGATAGTATTGGTGTGAATGCATCTTTAGTCATGCTTGCTCAGGAAGTCGGTGTCAGTATAGTACTTACTGTTGAGAAGAGTGTAAAGGCTAGAGACTCAACGTTTGAGGCGAAGGTAGCTTCTCAAATGGCTACGTTAGCATATTATAAAAACTCACCACCGAAGAATCTCGGAATATCCTTACTCGTACTGAAGGATAAGAAGAAATATGATGTGAGGTTTGAGGAAGGGTATGATACGGTCATAGAAGCTTCTGAGGAGTGGAGGCCCTATACTTTAGACCCGTTAGGAGTATTTAAGATTAGGGTTGACCACGAACTTAACTGTATAGAGGCTCTGTACATAGGTAGGAAGGGTAGGATCTTAATTAGAGGTAAGAACGCTAAGGCAATCCAAGATAAAATACTTGAGCTTGGACTAATATCACAGCTATCACATGCTATGTATCTTGGGAGAGAACTTATGAAGGCTGAGATAGCGTTACAACTAGGTAAGAATTACATTCAAGAGATACCACTATTCACTAAACCTAAATACATTAAACTCTAACTATTCTTACTAGCTAATCAACTCAGAAATCACACCCTCAATATAGACTCTCTCTTCTCAACCACGTACAACGCTATCGTAGAGACTATTATATCTGCTGAAGACCCAGGATTTATATTCCTTCTTGTAAGTTCTTCATCGAAGTTCTTCACACTATACCAACACCCCTCCCTACCTTCTAGACATGTATTAAGTACTTCTGAAGCCCTAGTAGAAACCTCTTGAGCTGTCTTAAACCCGTACTTCCTAACTATGAGTGTATCTATATCATGAGTTAGTTGATAGAGGTATGTCTCAACTAGGGCTAAATTCCAATTACCATGTGTTTTAAGTCTATTCTTAAGGAAGAGTAGATTCCTAAGAGACCTTACATAACCTTCAACTACCTCCCTACATACGATATCATCTTTAGAACTATATGTAAGTATATCCCAAAACCTATAATTCCTAATCAAGAGCTTCTCTCTATAACCATCATCCCAAACATTAGGTAAGTCACCTACAACGTCAGACCTCCTAATATAGCTTGGGGAGGTAGCCCTAACAGAATCGTAAAAGTATACTGAGTCTAAAGATGTTGAATACCTATACATGAGCTCCTTCGCATTCTTACCTATATTAGTAGGTTCTAAGGTATCATAACCCATACATAAAGTATACCCAGTAGCTATTGATAACGGGTATAGAAGTAATGTTGAACCTAGGCAAGTATTCCCTCCCCCAGTAACTTTCTTCGACTCATTGACTGTAGACTTTATGAGGTCTCCTACAAGGACTTTCGTAGAATAACCCTTAGCAAGTTTACAACCCCTCATAACAGCCCTAAACACGTAATACCCTACCACAACACTCGTTACTAGGAAATCCTCAAATAACGTATCACTAAAATCCCTTAACCTATGAACGTTCCCTGGTTTTGGATACCCAGCTACCTCTAAAGCTATTGATGAGGTAAGTAAGTATGAATAATACCTCAACTGCGGTAGTGGGATACCCTTCAAAACACCCACCATAATAACTCATTAACTACTGTTAAGAAATTATCACTTCTCTACTACTAACTTAGCACCTCTATTACTAGCCTTAACAACCATGTAATCAGTCCTCACACCCATAGACTCAACCTCCTTAAAAACCCTTACAGCAATCTCCTTAGCCTTACCATGACCTTCAACAAGACC
>JAJHRE010000093.1 GCA_020832985.1 Desulfurococcaceae archaeon
AAAGGTACTAATACATCATAACCTCTCATCCTGAAGAACCTCGCAATCATATCAATCTGTGCGTAATGCGCTGCCTGAGCAACACCCCACTTACCTGATGGGTAAGGTGGTGGTGTGTCTATAACGAGTAACTTCTCACTCCTTAAATCAACAGGTTTCCTATAAATACCTTCAACCTCCCACAACTTAATTAACTCTAACTCCTTACTGACATCCCATCTAGTAACATCGAACTTAGGTCTTAACTCAATCATCACTACACCTACGACTAATTAATTGTTAAACCTTTAAATATTACCGAATTTAATATCCACGGTTGGGAATTCTGAGTTCGTGGGTAACGGTATGGTTGATGACTTAGTTGATGAGGTATGTGAAGGCTACCTCATTAAACATTTAGACGGTAGTTTATGGGTTGTTAAGGGTTGTTACCACTTAAGTGATGGTTTAGTAGCAGTTCCTAGACTCTACGGAGGTGTTAAGATTAAGAGGTTAAACGATGCGTACAGTATTATCATGAGGTATTACAGACATTACGTTAGATTCGTACGTGAGTTAGGTAGGTACGTACCTGTAGTCCCGTTAAGGGATATCTCAGCAGTTGTAAGTCCTTTAGATGTTGTTAGGAGGGTGAAGGAGTTAGGACGTGTAGAATTGATTAACACAGCTGTTGAGTTACTAGATTTGATAGTGTGTGGTTGTGGATGTACTGCAGGCTTCAGCGGTTCTTTAGCCGGTGGTTACTTTAGAGAGGATTCAGATATCGACATAGTAGTGTATTCGAATACTTCAAAATGTTATGAGTTGTTGAGGAGGTTGAGGGGTGAGGGTGTTTTAAAACCTATGGATCGTAACCTAGCATATATTGAGTACTTAGAAGTAGGTGAGGGTGGTGATGAAGGGCTTATAGAGTTGATGATGAGGAGGGTTCTTCAAGGTGTTTTCAAGGGTTATAGATATACTATCAGGTTAGTTAATTGTGAAGATCCGGGAACCCTAGTTAGTGATTACGTAGTAATACCTGATGAGACCTTAATACTTAGGGTAGTAGATAACTCACACTCATACACTACACCAGCTATCTACTGGTGTGAGTTGATATCGCCGACAACATACTACTCTAGTAGGGTTAAGTTAGTAACTCATAGGATTAGGTATTCGGAGTTAGGTGTAGGTACATTACTAAGAACTCGAACACCACTCTACGTATTAAGTAACTATAACGTCGTCAACCTAGATATTGCAGACCTAACCCACATCATTTAAATTGACAAATTGATCAGGTTAAAAGCGTAGGTCCTACTAATCCTTAGTAGTGATGGTAGTGGATGTGTTAGTTATCGGTCATAGAAACCCTGATACAGACTCTATAGTTTCAGCGATAGCATTAGCTGAATTCCTAAGTGTTAAGGGGTTTAAAGCTATACCTGCTAGGGCTGGTGAGTTAAATCTTGAGACTGTTAAGGTGCTTAATGACTGTAGACTCCAGATACCTGCTTTAGTAAGTGATGTAAGACCTAGGGTTAGTGATGTTATGACTAGAGATGTTAAGTACGTATTTAAAGGAACCCCTGCTAAGAAGGCTATAGACATACTGAATAATATGGGTATTAGGTCTATCCCAGTAGTTGATGTAGACCTTAAAGTCTTAGGTTTATTTAGTGTTGAGAGCTTCTCTAAGACATACCTGAAAGACTTCATAAACTTGAGGGTTAATTTAGTTGATGTACCGCTTAAGAATATCGTAGATGTAGTTAACTGTGATGTAGTTGTTGGGGATTTAAGTAGTAGGATATCTGGCTACGTATACGTAGGTGGTATGAGTATCGAGACTATTAAGAGTAAGTACTCATTCAAGGATAGCATAGTAATAGTTGGTGATAGAGTTGACGTTCAATTACATGCTTTAGAGTCTAGAGCATCCCTACTGATAATCACTGGTGGTTTAAGACCTCCTAAAGAGGTTGTAGATAGGGCTAAGAGTTTAGGGATACCGATACTTATATCACCATATGACACATACACTACAGCTAAGTTAGTTGATTTAAGCAGACCTGTTGAGGTGTTCATGGATAGAGCTGAGGTAGTTAGTGAGAATACGTTAATTCAAGACGTCATCAATTTAATGAGGTCTAAACTAGTACGTACTGTCTTAGTCGTTGATAGTTATAACAGGTTATCAGGTATAGTCACTAGGAGTGATTTAATCAGGGATTATAGGAAGGTAGTAGCACTCGTAGACCATAATGAGCTATCTCAAGCAGTTGATGGTGTTGATGAGGCTAAGGTAGTAGTTGTTGTAGACCACCATAGAGTTAGTGGTGATATAAAGACTAGGGAAGCCATACTTTTTAGGGTTGAACCAGTAGGTTCTACATCAACTATAATATGGAAGTTACTACTTGAGCATAACTTAAGACTTAAAACTAACGTACTTAAAGCTATGCTCTACGCAGTACTATCAGATACACTACTACTTAAATCCCCAACAACTACTGAAGACGATATAAACTGTGTTAACATGCTATCTAGAGAGTTAGGTATTAAACTAGATGAAGCCGTTAAATTCGTAAGGGATGCTATAGCGTTGAGTGAGCCTAAAGATGTTGAAGAAATTATCAGGTATGATATGAAGGTCTACGATGAAGGTGGTTATAAATTCGCTATATCTCAAGTATTTACTGTAAACCCTGACTACTACATATCAATGAAGGATAAATTAATATCACGTATTAACGAAGTAGTTAAGGATGAAGGTTTAAAACTATTCATACTATTAATAACTGACTACATAGAGAATACCTCCTACACCATAGTCGTAGGTGATACAGCATTGTTTGAGGAGGCCTTCTCAACTAAAGTCGTAAATAACTACGTAGTACTTGAAGGTATAACATCAAGAAAACAACAGGTAGTTCCTAAACTCCTCAACATATTAAGTAGTAGGAAGTAAGACACCACGTAAAACTGAGAACACCCTATAGCGGGATACCGTAAATTAATAATTTAGGGAACATCAAATACGTAAATCACCTCGTTAACTACTAATCTAATATTTTTGATCCCCTTAGTCAACTATACCTGACCACCACATTTATAAGTAAGTTCTTAGAATATGTCCGGGGGTCGTATGAGGAGTCAATTCCAATATCGTCTTTAGGTGTTAGTTCTGTTGATGTTTTGAGGGGTGTTTTGAGGAGGGGTTTTAATGAGAATCAGTTAATTATTTTGAGGGAGTTATGTAGTTATGATTACCGTAGTCTAACACATGCATTAAGGAGTATATCTAGGAAGTATGGAATACCACTATCAACACTAAAAACAAACACGAAAATACTTAAAGAACTAGGAATAATAGAAACAAACAAAGGAAAAACACCAA
>JAJHRE010000094.1 GCA_020832985.1 Desulfurococcaceae archaeon
GTAGTCTTCGATGATAAACTAGTAAATATCTTAGATATCTACAGTGGTGTTAAGGATGGAGGTATTATAATAATTAACACATCAGATGATATACGTCATAGGAAGTACAGGATATTTAAAGTCAATGCTAGTGGTATAGCTAGGAAGTTAGGGTTAGTGTTTGCTGGGTGGCCCTTAGTAAACATGCCTATGTTAGGCGCGTTCTCCAAGGTAACTAACTTAGTAGGTATTGATAATGTTATTGAGAGTATTAAGGAGTATTTCGGAGGGCATACGTCAGAGGAGTTCTTAGAAGCTAACATAGCTAGTGTTAAGATAGCTTATGATGAGGTGAGGGAGGTTGTCTAAAACATATGCATTACCGATATCAAGGCCTTCTATAGGTGTTGGTGGTAAGACAGGTTATTGGAGGATTAAGAAACCTGAGGTAAATCACAGTAAGTGTATTAGATGTGGTATGTGTTGGTTATACTGTCCTGAGTCAGTAATCGACATCATTGAAGGTTCTGATAAGTATGTAGTGATTAACTACGACTACTGTAAAGGCTGTGGTATATGTTCTGAGGTATGCCCAACTAAAGCTATAGTAATGGTTAATGAGTGAGACTATGGTTATTAAGGTCTTAACAGGTAACTACGCAGTTGCTGAAGCTGTTAGACTATCTAATGTCGACTTAATTACTGCATACCCGATAACACCTCAGACAACTATTGTTGAGAGGTTAAGTGAGTATGTAGACTTAGGAGTTATTAAATCTAGATTTGTTAGGGTTGAGTCTGAATTTAGTGCTTTAGCTGTTGCTTACGGTGCTGCATTATGTAATGCTAGGGTATTCACAGCTACATCATCCCACGGACTACTCTATATGCATGAAATGTTATGGTGGGTTGCAGGTAGTAGGATCCCTATAGTTATGGCGGTAGTTACTAGGTCTATAGGACCTCCTTGGAATATATGGAATGAACATAGTGACTTCATGGATCAGAGGGATTGTGGTTGGTTAATGGCCTTCGCAGAGAATAATCAGGAGGTATTAGATACTACAATACAGTTGTTTAGGATTACTGAGGATGAGAGGGTCTACCTACCAGGTATGTTAGGTCTTGACGGCTTCCTACTAAGTCATACTTCAGAACCCGTAGACGTCCCTGAAGAACATATAGTTAAGTCATTCCTTAAACCTAGGTCACAACCCTACAGTATGTGTGGTACTGAGTTAATAACCTTAGGGAACCTACCTAAAGCTGAGGACCATATGATGATGAGGTATGATATCCAGGTATCTATGGAGAATGCTAAGAAGGTTATTAAGGAAGTTGACTTAGAGTATAGTAAGTTAACTGGTAGAAGCTACGGTGGTTTAGTAGAGTGTTATAGATGTAGTGATAGTAGTTACTTAGTAGTTGGTATGGGTGGTTGGGTAGGTACTATGAAGGATGTATGTGATGAGTTAAGAGACCTAGGTTATAAAGTCGGGGTACTTAAGATAAGATTCTTCAGACCGTTCCCTGAGGAAGATATTATTGAGGTGTTAAGAAGTGTTAAGGGTGTGTTAGTGTTTGATAGGTCTATATCTTATGGTTCTTTAGGTCATATACATGCTGAGGTACTTGCTAGGTCTTACAGATTAGGTAATAGACCAGTAGTTAAGGGTATTATAGCTGGGTTAGCTGGTGTTGATGTAGGTGTTAAGGAGTTCATGAACTCTATAGTAGGTTTTGTAAATGAGGTTGAGGAGAGAGGTTATGTTGAAAAATATTCTGAGTGGTTATTACCTGGGTGAGATTATTGCTAAGGATTCAAGACCTACCTAAGGATAAGTACTTACTCCCAGGACATACAGCATGTCCTGGATGTCCAGAAGCTCTAGGTCTTAGATATTTAGGTATGGCTTTAGGTAAGGATATAGTTTTAGTAGTACCGGCTAGTTGTTCATCAATACTTCAGGGTACTATGCCTGGTAGTAGCTTAGCTATGAGGGTAGTTAACGTACCATTCGCTTCAGCTGCAGCAGTTGCCTCAGGTATAGCTAATATTAAGGAGTTAGTAGGTGGTAATGTAGTACCTGTTGTTTGGGCTGGTGATGGTGCGACAGCAGATATAGGTTTTGCAGGTTTATCAGGTAGTGCTGAGAGGAATGATGACCTCATCTACGTATGTGTTGATAATGAGGCATACATGAATACAGGTATTCAGAGGAGTTCATTAACACCTTACGGTGCTTGGACAACAACTACTATTAAGGGTAAGAGTGAGGATAAGAAGGAATTACCACTAATTATGTTACTCCATAAGATACCCTACGTAGCTACTGCTAGTATAGCATTCCCTATAGACTTCATAAGTAAGTTGAGGAAGGCTTTAAACATACGTGGATTCAAGTACATACACCTACATGCACCATGTCCTACAGGTTGGAGGTTCGACCCATCTAAAACTGTTGAGGTTGCTAGACTAGCTGTTGAGTCAGGTGCTTGGATATTATTTGAGGCTGAGGGTGGTAGGGTGAGACTAACACCACCTAGTAATACATACTTAGATAAGAGTAGGAGGAAGCCGCTTAAGGAATACTTAAGTATTCAAGGTAGGTTTAGGTCTTTAAGAGATGAGGATGTGAAGGTGTTTGAGAAGCTCGTAGATAGTACTTGGGAGTTAATAATTAAATTCACTTAATAAATAAATTCATAACGATAACCACAGCTACGAATACTGAAGCTATAATTAATAATGTGATAGGTGATATCAAGAATCTAGACTCAACATCCTCGAAGAATCTAACTAAACCAGCAGCTGTTTGAGGTCCTACAGGACGTTTCTTCCTCCTAGCAGACATACTAACACCTAATAAGTACTCAGTTTTAGAAATTTAAAAGTAGTAGTTAATCTATGGGGATGTGTATGGGGTTAACCTTAAGAGAGGTTCAGGAGTTGATGATGAAGTATTACTTCGAGAGAGACTCAGCTAGAGGGCTTTACGCAACATTCACATGGTTTGTTGAGGAGGTAGGAGAGTTAGCAGATGCTCTACTATCGAATGATAAGGCTAAGATTGAGGAGGAGTTAGCAGATGTACTAGCATGGTTAGCATCAGTCGCAAATCTAGTAAACATAGATATGGAGGAATCATTCATAAAGAAATACTTAAACAGTAAACCACCATAACTAAACAACCCAACCCCTTAAAAACTTAGAATACCCGGTATATGGGAGGGTATACGCAACCCTACGAGTCCTATCAAGAAGGTAGACATCGTAATTAACCCCAAACCAACTTAAAAACCTAGTTAAACTACTTAAAACATCTGGAGTGACGACAGCAAGTACATACATAACATTCTGAGGTGATAGATG
>JAJHRE010000095.1 GCA_020832985.1 Desulfurococcaceae archaeon
TCTAGCATCTGCTGGACTCGAGCCCACCGCCTTGGACCGCTCGGCCACCCCGGCATTTAACCCCTATCCAAGTCTTTATCTACTTTAACTCATTATAAATGTTTTATTTAGTAGGTAGTTTACATACTTCAACTCTGTATATGTACTTATGTGGTGCGTAGTCAAGTACTCTAATAATATTCTTGATCATGTAGTTAGCCCTGTATGAGTTACTTAACACATCATCTACTTCTTTAGCTGCGTTTGATGGTGTATCGGATATGATGTAGGTGTAGGCTATCCCATTAACTCTCAGGATTTTTAACACGTTAGGTAGGTAGTGTACTGCTTTATGAGGTAGGTCCAGTATTGCTTTGTCGAAGGTCTCCTCTCTTAAGGACTTCAATAGTTCTAAAGCGTCACTGTTTATGATGTCTACATAACCTCTTACTAACTTCTTATTCAATTCTAGTGATTTACGTAGGTATGTGAGTGCGTATGGGTTTATATCATTAGCTACTACGTACGACTTCTTACTACATATTATGTGGAGGGTGAATGGACCTACACCTGTGAATAGGTCTAGTACCCTCTCATTATCTACTACACTGTTAGCTACCCTTCTACGTTCCTCAGATAGTGATGGGTTGAAGTAGGCTTTACTTATGTCTACGTATATCCTTATACCGTATTCCTTATGTATGGTTTCAGTCCTTTCCTCACCGTATATATGTGTTAACTCCTTAATTCTGTAATCACTTACTGTTGACCCACCCATGTAGACAGCTCTTACGTTCTTATTAGTTAGTTGTATTGCTCTACCTACTTCAGCAGCGTAACTTCCTAGCTCCTTAGGTAGGTTTATTACTGCTATATCACCTATTATGTAGAATGAATTAGGTATGAGTTTCAATACTTCATCAGGTATCGTACCCCTTAGTAGTTCTTTAAACTTAATATACTTACTACTCCTCAACCCTTCATGACTCCCCTCAACTGCCATACACGATCATTACCTTCATCATTAACGATCTTAGAGGGTTTAATAATGATTCTTAATCTTTAATCTGTAATCAGTAAGTGGAGAGTGCATCGTTTGAGGATTGGGGTAGTAGCTAAGTTAGATGATGAGAGGGCACTCACAATTACTAAGGATATTATTGGATACTGTAGTTCTTTAGGACTTGATGTATTTGTTGAGGAGAGGTTATCAAGGGTTATTCAGTTAGGTAGGGTGTTTAATTTATCTAATGCTGATGTTGATTACGTAGTTGTAGTTGGTGGTGACGGTACTGTACTTAATGTACTGCAGTTATTAGGTGATAATAACCTACCTATTATAGCTGTTAAGAGTGGTAAGAGGGCATTCTTATGTGAGGTCCCTCCTGAGGGGTTTAAGGAATTCTTCAGTAAGTTTGTTAGGGGTGAGTTCACTATTAAGGAGTATATGAGGTTAGAGGCAGTTATCGGTGATTTTAGATTACCGTACGTTCTTAATGAGTATGTATTAACGACTTCAGGTATGTTTAGGTCTAAAGTAGCTCACTTCAAGGTTTTTAAGGTTGTGGGTGATAGTGGGAGGCTTATATATGATATACTATCTGATGGTATTATAATAGCTACTAGTGTTGGTTCTACAGCTTATAACCTATCTGTTGGTGGTCCATTAGTAGATCCTGATTTGGACGCATTGATAGTGACTCCACTAGCTCCGTTATCACTATGTGTTAGACCTGTAGTGTTACCGTCATATATTGACGTAGTTGTTGAGGTTTGTAGTGGGTCTTATAGTGCTGATGTTGTAGCTGATGGTAATTACGTAGGTAGGGTAGAGTCTGGAGGATTTATTAGGATTAGGAAGGCTAGGAAGCCGGCTAGGTTTGTAAGATTTGGTGATGTCGGTTTCGATTATGAGAAAGTGTTTCAGAGGCTTGTCTATGGGTTTTAACTTATGTGGGGATGTTATATACGTACTTGATGCGGCGGCCTTATTTGCTTCATACCAACTTATGCTACCTCATAACTCTAAAGCAGTTACTACTAAGGAGGTTGTTGAGGAGGTTAGGGATCTAGGTAGTAGGACTTCGTTAGAGTTATCGTTAAGCGCTGGTAAGTTAGTTATTGTTGAGGTGCCTAATGAGTTCTTAGTTGAGGCTGTTAGGGTTG
Organism: Desulfurococcaceae archaeon; assembly: GCA_020832985.1. Taxonomy (GTDB): domain Archaea; phylum Thermoproteota; class Thermoprotei_A; order Sulfolobales; family NBVN01; genus CAZZLT01. The sequence continues at coordinate 2,146 of JAJHRE010000095.1, forward strand.
CTAGGGATTTAGGTGAGTTTAGTAAGCTCTCGAAGGCTGATATTTCATTAACTGCGTTAATGATTATGTTGGTTCGTGTATGTGGTGGTGTTGATGTTTTGGTAGTTACTGATGACTACTCTATCCAGAACATAGCTACTTACTTAGGTTTGAAGGTTTTAGGTGTTAAGAGGAGGACTATAGATAGGGTTGTTAAGTACGTATCTGTTTGTCGGTTGTGTGGTTATGTAGATACTACTGGTTTAAGTGTTGTCTGTCCTGTCTGTGGGGGTTTTATGAGTCGTAGACCATCTACTGTTGAGTCCTCCAGTAAGTGATGTTAATGTGTTCACTATAGTGTTTGCTGATTTAATGACTTCCTCACTTATTTGTTGAGTTAGGTCTAGGTTTGATACTTGAATACCTATTACTAAGGTATTAAGGTCTACCCCTACTAAGGTCTTAATGAACTCCACTATAGTACGTATTGGTAGGTTATGTGTTGATGTACTTATACCTACTTCCTCAATATTCTCTAGAGGTGTTAACACTATAGTTCCAGGTTTTAACGATAGGTCTACAGCATCTATTAATATTAGGGTTAATGGTTTGTATATAGTTATTGCCTCGTATAGACATGTTATGATATCGTCGTCACATACTACTACGTTGTTAAGTCCTTTCTTCATTAGTTCCCTACATATGTATGGTCCTACAGCATCATCACCTCTTAAGTCCTTACCAAAGCATGTTATAACTACTCTACAAGACTTCCTTAATACTTCCTTAAGCTTGTTGAGTAGTTCGTATTCTTCAGTCATTTTAGGACCTCTTAATCCTTACATGGGTTTTCCTCGAAGAGTAAGGACTTATACAGTATAGTTTCTAAGTAGTCTGGAGGTATTACAGGTCTTCCGTCCTTGTATGGGAATACATATGGTAGTTCTACAGTTACTTCTATATTGTTTACCCTCCTCTCAAGCCTTAACCCCTCCCTAATATCTAATTCCTCTAACTCCTTACCTCCCTCTATTTCCTTAAGTACGTAGGCTGTTCCAGCGATGGTGAATTGTTTCTTACCTAAATTCCTACTCTCTAAGTTCTTAGCTCTAGATGTTATTAATTGGTATGTCCTCCCCTTAGGTGGGTGGTCACCCATTATCCCCCCAATAACTACAGCATCTACTTCTCTTAACTCGTGATGTCTTAGTT
>JAJHRE010000096.1 GCA_020832985.1 Desulfurococcaceae archaeon
AGAGTACTTTAACGCCTAGAGGGCCTATATATAGTGATTTATTCGAGGTAGGGTTAGCTGATTAACATGGCATTAGAGAAGATTAAGAGTGTATGTGAGGAAGTGCTTAGTAGAGTCATACCCGAACATGAGGAAACAGAGAAAGCATTGATGATTTTTAAAGAGGTTAGTAGTTATTTAGAACCTATCCTCAACGAACTTAAGTACCCTTACAAAATCACTTTAGAAGGTTCTGTAAGTAGGGATACCCATTTAAGGAATGATACAGACCTAGACATATTCATACTCATTAGATATGAAGGTATGACGAGGGAATGGCTTGAAGACCTAATAAATAAGATATCAGTAGTTTTAGATAGGTTTAAACCTAAGAAGCTTTATGCCTCACATCCATATTTAAGATTTAAGGTTGAGGGTATTGAAGTAGATGTAGTCCCAGCATTCATGGCGTTAAACGTAAGTGAGGTTAGGACAGCAGTTGATAGGACTGTATTCCATACGAATTTCGTTAAGAGTAGGTTGAGTAAGGATCAGGTGAATGATGTTAGACTCCTTAAAAGGTTTTTCAAGGGTGTAGAAGTTTACGGTGCTGAAATTAGGACTGAAGGTTTTTCAGGATACCTAACAGAGTTACTAGTAATATATTATGGAGACTTCATAAACACAATAAAAGGATTAGCTACGTGGACCCCACCCCAAGTTATAGACTTCCTAAAACTCTACAAAGACTTAAAAGAGTATGTTAGGTTATACGGTCGTAAACCACTGATATTCCCAGACCCTGTAGATAGTAGGAGGAATGTAGCGGCTGCGTTATCTATGAAATCGTTCTCAACAGCTGTTTTAGCAGCTAGGATGTTCTTAGAGAATCCATCACTTAAATTCTTCTATCCACAAGTTAACGTAAGTGAGTTGTATTGGGATAACATCACAGGTTACATCAGTAAACGTAAGACAGCTATTGTAGGGTACCTAATACATTATTTAGAAGGTACATCACCTGACATCATATGGGGAGAGCTTAAGAGATGTTTAAGACGTGGTATTAATGTATTGAGGAGTTATGGTTTTGAAGTCTTAGATGCTAATGCATGGTGTGATGAGGTTAATACTGCAGTAATACTCTACGAGATATCGCAGGAGGAGCTTACCCCATTCGTACTGCATAACGGACCTAAAGTATTCAGGGATGTTGATGTATGTAAATTCCTTGGTAAGTACTTAAGATCTTCAGATGTTGTAGGTCCGTGGATTAATGATTACGGTGAATTAGTTATCCTTAAGCCGAGGAAGTATAGGACACCATCTGAGGTATTACTTAATGAGTCTAAAACAGTACTTCATGCGAAACATATAGTTGATCATAGGGTAGTTAAGCTAGAGGATTTAACGAATATGTATTTAGGGAATGATGAATTCAAGGTATGGCTATATAAGTTCATCCGTAAAAAACCTCTATGGCTTTAGTATTACTTAGTAAAAACTTTAATACTGTCTAACTTCGGCCTCCCTAACAGATTACCACATTTAGAACACTTACCGCCTAATTTGATAGATAGTTCTGAAGGTGTTGGTAACCCGTAGAAGTCCTGACCGACCTTCTCAAACGAGTAAAGTACGTTACCGCAATGACTACACCTATAAATGACTGGCATTTAAACACCGTTAGTTACTGTACCAATAATTAAGAAAAACATATCATCTATTAACACGTCTTAAGGAACTATGACGTATTACTTAATAAATTAATTAACTGATTATCCTATCAATATTGAGGTGTTAAGGATCAGAGTTAAGGGGGGTTGTAGACCGTTAATAATATGTGTTACAGGGATGCCTGGTTCTGGGAAGACCTTAGTTACTGGTATCCTTAAAGGGTATGTTGATGCTGTTATATCTATGGGTGATATAGTTAGACGTGAAGCTTTAAAACATGGTATCGACCTAAACTCTAAATCTATTATGGAGTTTGCTAGGAATATACGTAGGGTTAAGGGTGCTAATGTAATAGCTATGGAGGTGGTTAAGGAGGTTTTAGAAAGGGGTGTTAAGTTAGTTGTAGTGGATGGTGTTAGGTCTTTGGATGAGGTAAATACCTTTAAGGAGATTGGTGATACATACGTAATTGCAGTTCATTCATCACCTAAAACAAGGTTTAACAGGTTATTAAGTCGGGGTAGAGAGGGAGACCCGAGGAATTGGGAGGAGTTTGTAGGTAGGGATTTAGCTGAGCTTGAATTAGGTTTAGGTTCTGTAATAGCTTTAGCAGATTCTATAGTTATTAATGAGGATGTAGGTATTGATGAGTTAACCTCTCAGGTAATTAACATATTTAAGAGGTTGGTTAAGGATGTTGCTAGTCCGTGTAGAAGCTGAGGTAAGGCCTACAGAAGACGTGGAGAAGGTTAAGAAGGCAGTCCTAAACTTACTAGACTTAGATAAAGTAGATGTGGTAGACTTAGGTAATACTTATAAGTTAATTGTTGGTGAGTCTAAAGACATTACATCATTAATTAAGCTTCATAGGTTATTACGTATTGAACGGATACTAGATACAGCACGTAATTTGATGTTTAAATCATTAGTAGGTGGTAATACGGTAGTGTTGAAACTTCATAAACAAGCTGCTTATGTTGGTAAGGTATCATTAGTAACCCACGATGATGAGTCTCCGTTAGGACCTATAACACTCACTATAACCTCTGATAAGATTAGAGAGGTGATCGATTGGTTAGCACCTAAAACATCTAGGGGAAGGCCGTTGTGGGAGGCTCCAATACCTAAGGTGTGAGAACTTACAGGTATATAGTCATTAACTCCTCAGCCAGTAAGGTATTGAAGAATTTAGCCTTAGCCTCACGTTCTAATCTACTAACATCTCTATACCTAGTACTAATATGTGTTAATACTAATGTCTTGGCACCAGATAGTACTGCAGTATTAGCAGCATCAACAGATGTTGAATGCATATGGGTTTGAGCTTTATCACTATCTATGTAACTGTATGTTGAGTCATGTATTAATACGTCTGCATTAGTAGCATTCCTGATTAGAGAATCACATGGTGTGGTATCCGAAGAATATACTATTAAGTGATTAGAGGTTTTAATTTTAACACCTAAGGTGGTTACTGAGTGATTAACTGGGAAAGTCTCAATAATGTATTTAACGCCTTCAACTCTTAAATCAATACCTTCAACAACCTCATACTTATAGTTAGGTGTGAATTTAAGGAGTTCTAAATTCCTCTCCACATACTCTTTAATACTTGGTGGGCCGTAGATAGTTAATTCCTTCTGAATACCTATTAATGACCTGGATTCCATTAATG
>JAJHRE010000028.1 GCA_020832985.1 Desulfurococcaceae archaeon
GTTATCCTTAAGTACTCACCTATAGGTGTTAATATGATCGAACCTATTAACGGACCCCAGAAACTGTACATACCGCCGAAGATACTTATTAAAGCCATCTGAAGACTTGTATCAAGTCCGAATGCTGTGTACGGGTTTATATATCTGAAGTAGCATATGTAGTAGGCCCCTCCAACACCTACGAAGAAACTACTAATCATTAAAGCTAATAACTTATACCTAGTCACGTTAATACCTATACTAGCACTTACGTCTTCATCCTCCCTAATAGCTACTAAGTACTCCCTAAACCTACCCATAACACCGATAATAATCACTAGTACTACGTACAGGGTAGTCATTACGTAGTAGTATGCCTCCTTACCGAAGAAGTATAGTGTTGTAAGTCCTTCAGGTAGTACAGGCATCCACACACCTAGAGAACCACCTGTTAAATCTCTTAAGTATATGAAGAGGTCCTTCATAATCTCAGCAAATGCTATAGTAGCTAATGTGAAGTAAGCACCTCTTAAACCATACCTAAAGCATGGGTAACCAATAACTACGCTTAATAACGATGCTGTTAAACCACTAACCAGTAAATTCGTTAGTGGGGATAATCCGAACCGTACCGTTAGGAAGTAGGTAGTGTATGCACCGATACCGAAGAATGCTGCATGACCTAAGGATAACTGACCAGCAGTACCGCCTAATATATTCCAAGCAGTTGATAGGTAAGCCCACATGATAACTAGTATGAATACATGCATTATGTACGGAGGTAACTGAATTACAGGTATTAGATAAGCTGTAAGTAATATTATTGATATAGGTATTATACGATTAAGTCTTAAAGACCTCATACAGACCACCTAAACCCTCGACTTCTCACCGAATAGTCCTGTAGGTTTGATGAAGAGTACTGCTATGAAGATAGCGAATGCAACTACCCTAGAAATCTCTAAACTAATTAGAGCACCTACGAAAGCCTCTATAAAACCTATGATGAAACTACCTACTAAAGCACCTACGAAACTACCTAAACCACCTAATACTATTATTATCCAGGAGATTAAACCGAAAGTACCGCCGACCATAGGGTTAACCATATATATAGGTATTAATAAAGAACCTGCTATACCGGTAAGTAGAGCCCCTAACCCGAAAGTAAGTGTCTGAATCATTGAGACGTTAATACCTAATACTGAAGCTATCTCAGGGTCTTGAGCTACAGCCCTAATCCTCCTACCTATATCAGTCCTCATCAACACGTAGTAAAGTGCTAGAGAAGTTACTAAACCACCTACAAACGCTACTAACCTAGTACCTGGGATGTAGAGAGTGCCTAAAGTAACTGTAGGTACGTAAACACTAATACCCCTATAATCAGCACGCCAAAGGATTAAGGCTAAGTTCTGAAGTACTAATATTAAAGCTGCTGTGGTTAACAATTGATTAACCTCAGGTGCCTTAAGAATAGGTTTAATTAAGACCCTCTCTATAACCACACCAACTACGAATAATATCATTGCTACGATAGGTATGGAGATGTATGGGTTTAAATTATATAGTGTGGTTAACCAGTAAGCAGAGTACATACCAAGCATTATTAACTCACCATGAGCGAAGTTAATAATTTTTAAAACACCGAATATCAGGTTTAAACCAACACTTATGACTGCATACATACCTCCTAAGAGTAAAGCGTTAATACATACTTGAGTAAATGTCTGAATATCCATTAAGTATACACACCTAAATACCTAGTAGGTAAAGGTTAATAAGCATTTAACTTCAGTAGTTATACTTAGTGTATAGTTCCTCATTAATTATCTGTGATAGTATGTAGGACTCATAAACTAACTTCTTAATTAATTCCTCCTTAACGTCCTGCTTACTAACCCTCTTACCCATACTTAAGGAAGACCTAACTGAGTAGTTCCTCACTATCGCTGTATATACTACGTTAACAATACCTAAACCACTAACTACGTAACTACCTGTAACACTCACTAGTTGGGTATCGTTAATAGGTTCTGAGATTATGTCCTTGATTAAAATTCCGTAACTACTTAATACCTTACTTATACGTGTTGATTTTATAGTTAATGACGTAGTTAACGGTATGTAGGTCTCAAAACCACTAACTAACTCTACGTACTTAACCTCAGCCCTAGCTACTGACTTCTGAGTAAGTACTTTATTAAATATGTTAACTAAGTTGTTGAAGTTCTCTAGTAGGTCGCAGTTATCTATCGTTAAGTCAACCCTGACTAAATTACCTGAACCCCCACTCACTGTTAAGTCTATACTACCTATCCTTAAGTATATTGAAGACTCTGTAAACTTATCGTATGCTAATACCTTACCATCCTCAAATAAAGTCACTAAATCACCTATGAAGTCTGAAGCCTTAACATTCCCTAAACTAGTTGTTAACTTAGTGAATAACCTACCCTCAAACATCAACTACACTAGGAAATCTTAAGTATCGGAGGTATTAACCTTTATTAAGTTGTTAAGGCCAGGACCTCAAAACAACCATAGAGTTAGTTGTTAAGACCCCCTTAGTACTCCTTATCTCATCTATACATTTGTTAAGACCTGCTATATCCTTACTAACACTCACTACAACTATATCGTACTCACCAGTAACTTCGTAGACTCTATCAGTACATGCAACCTTCATTAAATTCTTAGAGACTTCAGGTACGGGTATTGAGGATTGAGTCTTAACAAGTATTACAGCCCTAACCTCATTACCTATACTGTAGTCTATAGTGAACCTCCTAATAACTCCAGCCTTAATCAACCTATTAATCCTCTTACGGACTGCAGACTCACTAAGTCTTAACTCCTTAGCCATCTCAGTATATGGAGTCCTAGCATTCTCCCTCAAAATACTTAAGATCTTAATATCTACCTCATCAAGTACTACCTCACGACTACTCAACCTCTCACCACAGTACCGTTACCACTTAAAGCATTAGTTAAAGGATCTTCAACTAGACCTGAAGATATTATCACCTCACCAACACCGCTGACTACAGCGTTTGAAGCCTCGATCAACTTCCTATTCATACCAGCACCAACCTTACTAACTATACCCTCAACCTCACCTACCTTAACCTCCTTCACAACCGTACCGTCAATCAGCACTCCAGGTACGTCAGTCAGTATCACTAACTTATCAGCCTTAAGTGCTGAGGCTACCTTAAAAGCTACTTGATCTGCATCTACGTTAAGCATAGTACCCTCACTATCTATAGCTATAGGTGCTATAACTACTGTGTAGCCGAGGCTTAATAAAGTCTTCAGTAGGTCTACCCTAACCTCAACAACCTTACCTGTGAAACCACCATCTATAACCCTCTTCCTACCCCTCTCATCAACAATAACAATCCTCTTCTTCCTCTCAGCTATTAATGTAGGTCCGTCAGCACCTGAAATCCCTACACACTTAACACCTTTAGAGACTAGACTAGAGACTATCTCCTTATTCAACTTACCAGCCATAACCATAACGTAGACCTCAAGCTCGTCCTTATCAGTATACCTACTCCTAATACCTTCAGGTGATGTTACGAACTTAGGCTCAACACCTACCCTCCTACAGAACTCAGTAACTACGTTACCACCACCGTGTATGAAGACTAGAGGTGATGTACGTGCAAACCTACTAACACTCTCAACAACATTACCTAAGTTCTTATCTACTACCTTACCACCAACCTTAACTACGTACATGACGTACACCTAAGGCTTTAACGGTGGGTATTTAAGACCTAAAGTCTCTTCAAAACCTACTACGATGTTGAACGCTTGAATAGCTTGTCCTGCAGCACCCTTAACTAAGTTATCTAGGGCTGCGAAGGACGTTAACCTCCCTAACCTCCTCTCAACAGCGTAGCTAACGTCGACGTAGTTACTACCGACTACGTACTTAGGGTCTGGATAACCAGGTGGTACAGTCTTTACAAACCTGATGAATGGTTCCTTAGAGAATGTCTGTACGTAATACCTCATCAACTCAACATCATCTACATCCTTAGTAAGCCATAGATGTGTTGATGTTAGTACACCCCTAATACTACTGACTGCATGAGGTATTATAGAGACCTTAACTGAGTTATTAACTAACCTACTGACCTCCTGCTCAACCTCAGCAGCATGTCTATGACCGTCAGCTTCGTAAGGTCTTACAGCACCCTCCCTCTCAGGGTGGTGGGAGCCTGGAGTAGGTTTAGCACCACCCTCACTACTACCTACCTTAACATCAGCTATAACCCTACTTAAATCAGCAATACCTGACTTAACTATAGGTAGTAATGACAGTATAACCGCTGTTGAGTTACAGCCAGGTGATGCGACTAGACTAGCACCTCTAAGCTCATCCCTATGAATCTCAGGTAATCCGTATACAGCCTTACTGAGTAGGTCTGGGTAGGGGTGTTTAAACCCGTACCAGAACTCATACATTTCAGGGTTCTTCAACCTGAAGTCAGCACTTAAGTCAATAACTTTAATACCTACCTCAAGTATCTTAGGTACGTAGTTTACTGAGACTCCGTGAGGTAGTGCTAGGAATACTACATCAGCCTTATTAGACAGTTCATCAACTCTAAACTCAGTAAATTTAAGACCTCTGTAATAACCTCTTAAGTTGTAGTGTACGTGATGTACTGGCTTACCGACATACTCCCTAGACGTTACGTATGTTACCTCAACACCTGGGTGGTTAGCAAGTAGTCTAAGTAACTCACCACCTGTGTAGCCTGAAGCACCTACAACACCTACCCTAACTACCACTGTAGACTACCTCCTAAGAATACTTACTAAGTACTTAACTATATGTTCATGGACTTTAACACCTGTAGCCTTAATAAAACCTTTAAACTCAGGTACACCGTTAACTTCATTAACGTAGTAACCATCACCTACTAGTAAGTCAACACCAGCGACCTCAGCACCTACAGCTCTAGAAGCCTTAATAGCTAACTCCCTCAACTCCTCATCTAGTGGGTATGCCTCAACACTACCGCCTAAAGCTACATTACTCCTCCACTCACTACTATCTGAAGCCTTCCTCAACATACAGCCTAGTACGTCATCACCAACAACAATACATCTAATATCCTTACCTAAACCTATAACCTCCTGTAGTATGTGGGTCCTCACTACGAAGTCCATAAACTCCCTATGCTCTGAAACAATCTTTAAGTCTATATAATCCCTTACATAACTAACTAACCTACCCCAACTACCTACCGGCGGCTTATCTATTAGAGGAAAACCTAACTTAGTAGGTGCTTGCTTAATAGCTAGTGATGATAATGCTATGTATGTCTTAGGTATCCTAAGACCCTCCTTAATTAAGTAGCTGTATGTGAGTAACTTATCATTACATACGTATAGAGCTCTAGATGAGTTAATAGTTAAGGCACCCATAGATTCGAAGGCTATAGCTGAGTATATAGCGTTATACGCTGAGAGAGGCCTAATAAGAACTACACTATTATTAAGTACCCTACCATCAGTTAACGGTAATAACTCTGAATCTACCTTAACGATGTTAACGTTAATACCTAAGTTGTTGAAAGCCTCAATCAATAACTTCTCATCATGTCTTACAATATCTACAGCTATGTAGTAACTCATTTAAGACTTCCACCTCAGGGGACTTAAACATACCCCTAATACCACCACTTAAGAACACCATCTTACTACTCCTTCAAGTCCTTGAACATCTTAGTAATTATTGTGAGGGTTTAAAAACCTTAATTAAAATTTATTTAATTAAGTACTGAATCATCATAATTTATATATTAAATACTTAATAATTTATGAATAAAACTCATTAAACACCTAACAACTGTAGAATTCCCTACAAATTACTACGGGATTTAAAGTTAAACGTTTAGATAGTCTACACTAGAACCTATATTCAAGACCTCTCCTAGAGATATACTCATCACTCTTAATACTTATGAAGTAGGCTACTACTACATATAGTGGTAATGCTATTATTGATAGTTGAAGGAGTGTATTGAGTTCGAATACGTTCTGTCCGTAGGATGCTCTAGCTAGTTCAGCAACTATTGTTAACGGGTTTACTAGGAAGAGGTAACTACTTGTTAGGATGTTCGGCGGTATGACCGTACCTACAGCTATTAACATCTGAGCTATTAACATCCATGCAGAACTCACCCTACTTACAGTGTATACATAAGCTGTTATCGACCCTATGAGTAGGTATGTAGGTATTAAGGCTATTATAGCTATAGTGAATAGTACTGGGTTTTTAGGGAGTACTTCATGTAGTCCTATGTTTAAGTAGTTAGATAGTCCTAAAGCTAGTAACGTATAGCTCAGTAGTCCATGGACTACGACATCTATATGAACACCTGTTAAGAGGTATGCAAACACGTTCAACCCATTCTCCCTAAACGTATCTGTAATCCCTTGATTAACATTCCATCTAAGGAATTCAACAGTTGCTGATATAGCAACACCACCACATGACATGACGAGGAGTCCTGGTACGAATGTCTGGAATGCCTTAACAACATCCTCTGATAACATCATAACTGGAGTGAATATGAAGATAAACCATAAGACTGAATTCACTAACCAAGCAATATAACTACTTAAGTGTATTCGAGCTATGTAAGTCCCAATATACATTAACTTAAAGACCTTAGTTAATACCTTCATAACTACCTCCTAACCCTAAACTCCAACCTAGTACTGAAGACTGTAGTTACTAGTAGGTAGGACGTTAAGAGTATCGTAGCTATGGTTAAGAAGGTTAAGACCTCAGGAAGTGATAGGCATGTAGCAACTACTTGGAGGACCTTACTAACGTACGGTACAGGTGTTACGTATGCAAACACCCTCAGAATTAAGGGTACTACATACGTAGGGATGTATATACCGGAACCTGAGAGTATTAGAGGAGGTAGTAGGTTAGCGATTACCCACGGACGGCTTACGTTAGTGTAGAATGTTATTAACGAAGCTACTAACGTGGTGTACAGCCCTAAGATCATCGCTGATATCTGAAGTGATAACTCAACAATTAAGAATACTAGGATTCCGTAGGAGGATAATACGTAGGTCAGTACTGGTAGTAAGTAAGCAGTTATCCCTAAAGTCATTAGGGAAGACCTGACGAAGGCATTAGCTAGTAGGTAGTACTTCAACGTCGTTGACTCCAGTATGAGTGGGCCTACATCAATGAATTTAAACTCAGCAAATATTGTGTGTGCTACGTCGTTAACACATACAGCTACTACTGGGACTATACTCGATAGTAGGACACTCACTAATAAAGCAGTACCTAAATCCAACTCAACACCAACTAAACTACTAAACCTCGAAATCACTACACCTACATCACTAATACTCATAGGTATTAATATGATGGATAACGAGATAAATGCTGTGAACACCCATGAAACCACGTAATCTGCTAAGAACCTCCTAAACCATACTAACTCCCTATACGTTAAAGCTAACACTATGTTAAGTAACCCTATAAACACCACCTCCTACAAGCCCTACATAAACATCCTCTAACGTAGGTTCCTTTATCGAGATATCTAAAACTTTAGTATTACTCCTCTCCAGTAAGTTAAGGAGTGTCTGTACTAACTCCTCCCTACGACTCCTCACATACATTGTAATTCTTAATGACCCGCCTAAATCCTCAACAGACATACCTTCTAGAGGTAGTGAACTCTTAACAACTCCTATGAAGTCCTTACCTACGTCCCTCAACAATATAGATACCTTATACAGTAATCCGAACTTAAGCTTAAGTTGTTCAGGTGTACCTGAAGCTACTACTACCCCATTATTTATTATAGTTACTGACTGTGCTACCTCCTCAATCTCATACATGTTATGACCTGTTATCAGTACTGTCTTCCCATCCTTAGCTAACTCAGTAATTAACTTACGTATCATCCTAGCACTCTCAACATCTAATCCTAAAGTCGGCTCATCAAGTAACAGTACTTCAGGGTCTGAGAATAAGGCCTTAGCTATAGATAGCTTAGCCCTCATACCTAAGCTGTAGGTGAAGTACGGGTTGTATGAGGCCTTCATACCCTCTAAACCAACTAGTTCGAGTAATTCCTTAGCCCTACGTCTCGAGTAACTGATTGAGAAACCCTTAAGTAATCCGTAGAATACTAAGTTCTCATACCCTGAAAGTGATGGGTAGAAACCCTTAGAAACATCTAATGATATACCTACCCTCCTCCTAACCTCATCAGCTTGCTTAACAACGTCAAACCCAGCAACATATGCTTCACCACCATCAGGTAGTAATAAAGTAGCTAAGATCTTGATAGTAGTTGTCTTACCAGCACCGTTAGGGCCTAACATAGCGTGGATCTCACCCCTACCAACACTAAATGAAATACCTCTTAGAGCCTCAACAACCCTCCTCTTCCTAAACCCCTCCCTAACCTCGTAAAACTTCTTGAGGTCTCTAACTAAGACAGTACTCAAAGACTACACCATCCATTAATTAATCAAGAGTTGAGGAAGTTATTAAAACTTTAAAGTACTTATCATTAGTGGTAGGTCTCATGACAGGTAAGGTTGTTAAGACTGGAGTTGCTGTACCGGAGGGTATTATGTCAGAGTTTGAGGAGCTTATTAAGACTTTAGGGTATAGGAGTAGGTCTAGAGCTTTCCAAGACGCTATACAGTTATTCATAGCTAGTAATAAGTGGGTGAGGTTGAGTGGTCGGATAGCTGGGTGTATAGTGATTACTTACGACCATGAAGAACATGATGTTGAGGAGAGATTAACTGATATACAGCATGAATTCTTAGACGTGATATCAGCTACAATGCATATACACTTAAGTAGGAAGTACTGTATGCTCATAATCGCTTTAAGAGGTGATGTTGAGGTTATTAAGAAGTTATATAATGAGTTAAGTAGTGTTAGAGGTATTACTAATATACAGTCAGCATTCACCCTAATACCTACTTAAGGGATAAAAGTACTGAATGAAGTAATTAGTTGGTGTGTAGTGTGGTTAGTGATTCATACATACTGATACCTGTAGGGATAGCCTTAATACTAGTAGGTACCCTACTAATATTCCTTGACTTAATTAGGAGGACATCTACTAAGGCTGGCGGTGTCGGTGAGAAACGTGTTGAGGCTGGTGGTGCTGTGGTTGTAGGGCCTATACCTATAGTATTCGGTAGTAGTAAGGAGGTTACTAAGGCTATGTTGGTCATGGCTATAATACTTACGTTACTAGCGATTATATTAACACTCATAACTACTCAGGTGGTGGTTAGATGAACCTAACATTACTAGGTGTTATACTAGTAGTCCTCGGAATGATAATACTGATGCTCATACCCTTCATCCCTCTACAAGTAGGTGGTACAGTACCTAACGTTAGCGGACTCACATGTATAGTTGTGTTCTTCATACCTATATGCTTCTCAGTAGGTCTCCAACCAGCTATAGCTGTGGTATTCGCTGTAGTTATAGCGTTAATCCTCGCCTTATTCACATTCATAATCTATAAAGTATTCAAGAGTTTAGTAAGTTCTACAGGGTTTTAAGGAGTTATGAGAGAGTATAGTGATAGGGTTTCCTACGTTGAGGATAATTCAGAGCTTGCTTATAGAGACGGTAATTACGAGTTCAACAGGTCTGTAGTTAGGGTTAGTGCTGTAAGGAAGTTCAGTAATGGTCAGTGGTTCATAACCTCATGTCAGGGCTGTAACGCTGATGAGTTGATGAAGTCTATTGAGTTACTACCTAAGAGTGGTGGGGATGTAGAATTACTAGATACTGAGTTATACGTCGGTAGTGTAAGTCTCGGTAAGGGTGTTAAAGAACCTACAGAGTTATTAAGAGTTGCTTCAGAAGTCTGTAGGGAGTTAAGGAGTTCTAACGTAGTTAGGTGTGAGTTCATACTCAACATAAGAGAGTATAGTAAGGTTATTGAGAGGGATGTCGGTGAAGCACGTGAGAGGAAGGTCTTAGCAGAAATCATAGTAGGTGTTGTGAGTAGGGGTTTAAGGTACGGCTACGGTTGGGTACATAACGTATTAATAGCTACTCCGGAGAACGTTAACACAGCACTAGTTGATAAGCTTGTTAGGGATGCCTACAGGAAGAGCTTAATTAGTTGTAGGAGTAAGTCTCTAAACCCTGTAGAAGTCGGTAGGCAGGTACTGATACTTAAGCCTGAAGTAACTGCAGCATTAATTCATGAAATATCACACCTACTTGAAGCTACATCACCTAATAAACTACTACTTAATTCTAAGATATGTAATGCTGACGTGAATATCTACGATAACCCGCATGAGGTCTCATCACCAACTATAAGATTATTTGATGATGAGGGGGTACCGACTAGTAGGAGGTCGTTAGTAGAGGGTTGTGTAGTAGTTGATTACCACCACATCAGGTTAACAGCTAAGGAATTCGGTAGTAAGGCTGGTTCAGCATACGGGTTATACCACCCACCAATACCATTCCATACAACCCTAGTTATGAAGGAAGGTGATTGGAGGGATGATGAGATAATATCAGATAGTAAGAAGGGGTTTATAGTTGATGGTGTAGTTATGGCTGAGACTGAAGGCTCTTACATCAGGATAGTCCCTGAATACGCAGTCTATGTTGAGAGGGGTGAACCTAAAGACTACGTAAGAGTTAGTAGTGTTAAAATACCGTTTAAGAACTTAACTACGTTATCAGCTATTAGTAGGAGTAAGAACCTCAGAGTAAGTTATGAGAAGAACTACATCGTTGCTGAGATAGCCCCGACAGTGAGGTTAGAAGGTTATATAGAGTGATGGGTAGTCCTAAACTACTTAATCAGTTTTAACGCGTTATCACTAACTAACTTCCTAGCATCACTTAAGCCTAGACCTGAGTTCAGTAGTACTGTGTATGTCTTCTTAACTGCTAACGGGTCTGAAGGGTCTCGACCGCAGTCGCTATTAACTAAACCACGGTCTATTAGCTCTGGGTAATCCCTCACTAAGTTAACTACGTCATCACTACTTAACTTACCGGGCTGTACTGTAAGTCCTACGTACGTCCCTAAGTCAATGACTTCCTTAACTACCTCACGTGATATGTGGTCGATAACGACTCTATCTAATGAAATACCGCTCAACACTACATACTTAATCACTTTCTTAGTAATTAACTCCTTATTCCTACGTGGTGTATGGATTATAACCACCTTATCAAACTCCTTAGCAAGTCTAAGCATCTCAGAAAACACCTTAACCTCATCATCAGAACCTAACTCAAGACCTACCTCACCTATAAAATCAGCTCTAACTAACCAGTCCTCAAGGTCTTTAAACCCTTCCAGATTAGGTGGTATGTTCCTAGGGTGGATACCTAAACCAACACGTAACTCAATACCTAAGTCCTTAAACCTTAACGGTTCAACCTCAACCAACCACCTAAATAGGTCTACTAAAGTACTGAGATGTAGTGGTTTTACAGGTATGTAAGCTAGTATGAATACCCTCTTAAAACCCTCATCCCTAATCAACTCAAGTGTAGAGTAATTACTTACGAAGTGGTGGGTGTGAGGATCTACAAACACATACACCACCGAGTAAAACTCATGAGTCGGTAAATAAGTTAGTGGTTAAACCCGTAAATCCTTAATAACTTCTTCGGCGGTCTAATAACTAATGCTGCAGCCCCCTTCAAAACAGCCTCACCACCGAACTGTGTGGGCAGTATCTTAGGGAGTCTATTCACTACGTAATTAGTTAGTAGGTCATGTAGTGGTTGGATTATTAAGTCGTAGTTAGCTAGTGCTAATGAACCACCAACAACTACTAATTCAGGGTCGTAAACATTTATAACGCTAGCGAACCCTGCAGCATTAACCCTACATAACTCATTATATATCTCGACAGCGACTTCATCACCTTCCCTAACAAGCTTAAAGAATAACTCAGGTGTTATTAATGACTCCCTAACAAACTCTGTAAGTTTGGTCTTCCTACTAGTAGCTATGTTCTCCACGTAGTACTTAACATACCTAGGGATCCCACTACCTGATGCGTAGGCCTCCCAATGACCTAAACCACCACAACCACATCTAAACCCATCATACCTAACAACTATATGTCCTACCTCATGAGCATTCCCATCCTTACCTATTAGTAAGTCACCGTCAACTACAACCCCACCACCTACACCAGAACTTAACGTTATGTAGACTAAGTTATCGATGTTAACACCGTAGCCGAAGACCTTCTCACCCCAAACACCAGCTACACAGTCATTAACTACTAACACGTACTCAGTCTTGAAGAACTCTGTAAGAGGTTTCCTCAACCTAAAACTCCTAATACCTAGGTTCGGTGTGTTTACGACCTCACCCCTCCTAATATCTAGAGGTCCTATACTACCAACTCCAACACCAGCTAGTTGGTGTTGATTAAGTCCTAACTCACTAATTAACCTACTAGCCAGGTCATATATACACTCAGCTATTGTGTCAGGACCACCACTACCTGGAGTCCTCACACTAACTGACTTGATGAGCCTACCGTCAACCCAGTACGTACCGACTCTTAAGTTAGTAGCCCCTACATCTACAGCAACTACATACTTCAAAACACATCCCGAAAATCACGTATGTTTAAACATTATGTATATGTTATCACCTATATGGATAGCTCCAGGCTCCGGCGGCCTACACCTCACCTCAGATACTCTATGGAGGTCTCTAACCTCCTTAGCTATAGGTTCGAGGTCTTCAGTAACGTATATGACTGCGTTGAGGTTCTGTGAGAACTTAATATTATTCTCCTTCTTATACTTCCATATAATTGAGTTAACCCTCATGAACTTAGGTATTAACTCTGTATAACGACTCACATACTTAAACTCATCATCAGTTATTAACTGTACGTGAACTCCTTTAGGGTCGTAAAGCCCTCTCCAGATGTAGTCTGTGACGAAGGGCATTATCGGAGCTAGTAACTTAAGTACTGTCTTAAGGGTTTTATGTAGTACGTACCATGAAGCCCTAACCTCACCCTCATCGTAATTCCCGATACCGTAGGCTCTAGTCTTAATAGCTTCTACGTAATTCGATGCAAATACATCCCAAGTAAACATGTATAACTCATTTATAGGTTCGTAAACATCTAAATCACGTTCGTAGGAGTTGATAACTTTAAGAGCGACTTCCTTTAAATACCCTAGTAAGGCCTCATCAATAGGTCTTAACTTAACACCTTCACTAACGTCAGGGAATGAAGATATGAACCTAGCTATATTGACTAACTTAGTTATGAATAGGAAGCCTGTCTTCACAGTCTTCTCAGACCACCTATAATCACTACCTAATTTAGACGCTGCAGCTGCCCAGAACCTAAATGCGTCAGCACCGTACCTCTCTAGGTATGGTTCTGGGTAGATCACGTTACCCTTACTCTTATGCATAGCCTCACCCTTCTCATCAAGCCCCATACCAGTAATCCTAACCCACCTAAACGCGGGCTTACTAGTTAGTTGGTAAACCCTTAGTAATGTGTAGTAGAGCCAAGTCCTTATTATGTCGTAGCCTTGAGGTCTTAAAGCATTACCTAACGCCTTAACAGCTAACTCCCTATCCCTTAAGTAGTTAACCACGTAGAGAGGGCTTACTGATGAGTCAAACCACGTATCGAATGTCTTAACCTCACCCTCTAGGAACTCCTTAGACGCACCACAGTTAGGACAATTACTTACTGGGGCTTCCTCAAGCCAAGGCCTGTAATACCTGCCTGACTCAGGGACCACCCTATAACCACACTTCCTACAAATCCATACAGGTATTTCAGTACCGTAGTACCTAGACCTAGATATAGGCCAGTCCATACTTATAGAGTTTATCCAGTTAATCAGCTTAATCTTATGTTCCTCAGGCTTAAACTCCATCTCATTAATCAGCCTCAGTAGTACGTCTTTAAACTCCATCTGCTTGAGGAAGTATTCCTCAGTACTTATGTATTCTATAGGTGTCTTACACCTCCAACATACCGGTACGTCATGTACGTACTCCTCAACCTTTATTAAGTACCCCTTACTAGAGAGTACCTCCACTATCTTCTTCCTAGCCTCCCTAACAGGTAGTCCCTTAAGGAAATCACCAGCAGCTTCATTCATAACACCGTCAGCACTTATTAAGACTCTGGGTGTCAGCCCTAACTCCCTAAATAGTCTGACGTCGTTGATATCACCGTAACTACATAACATCACTAACCCCGTACCGAACTCAGGCTTAGCATAACTATGCTCTAACACCGGTACTGACCTACCGTAGAGTGGTAGGATTAACCTCTTACCGTTAAGCCACTTATACCTACTATCGTTTGGGTTGTATATTACTGCATCACAAGCACCTATTAACTCAGGCCTTGTAGTAGCTATCACTACGTAGTCGTTAGAACCCTCAACATCGAATCTTATGTAGTACAGCTTAGTAGGCTCCTCAACAAACTCTACCTCAGCCTCAGCTAAGGACGTCTTACACCTAGGACACCAACTCACAGGCCTCTCAGATACGTAGATTAAACCCTTCCTCCATAACTCAATAAAAGTAGCTTGTGTTAACTTCCTATACTCCTCAGAATCAGTACCAGACCTCCAGTAATCGAATGAACACCCAAGCCTAACCCACACATTAACTAATTCCTTCTCAAGTTCGTCTAAGACCCCCCTACATAAGCTCAGGAATTCAACCCTACCCTCACGAGTCTTAGCTATTTCTGCAGCCACTATATTAAACCTCTTCTCAACAGCTACCTCAACGGGGAGTCCATTCCTATCAGCGTAGAAAGGTACTAATACATCATAACCTCTCATCCTGAAGAACCTCGCAATCATATCAATCTGTGCGTAATGCGCTGCCTGAGCAACACCCCACTTACCTGATGGGTAAGGTGGTGGTGTGTCTATAACGA
>JAJHRE010000097.1 GCA_020832985.1 Desulfurococcaceae archaeon
TGGCTTACTCACGTTACTTAACACAACACCAGTGCCAATCTTCAATATGTTCAAAGCACCATTCAAATCAGCATGTAACCTATGGCCAAACGGACAAACAACAACGCCTCTTTCCTCACGCATAACTTCAATACCATGATACGCACAATATTTTGACGTATTATACTCCACTACCTCAAACACTCGAATACCATACTCCTGTGCCTTGAGTTCAATGATGTCCATGAGTTTACGGTAAGACCACATGTTTACCGTGAACTTATTACCCTTATCTTGTGCTATGTTGAAAGGATAACCTAAGTAGATGGTTGAAACACCTAACTTGTGTAACTCCCTCAAAAGGTGGGAAGCGAGGTTCCTGTACAAGTGAAGGAGCCTTCTGGTTAATTTCTTAAAAACTCTCCTCTTCTCTCTTGATAATTCAGCGTATGCTTCATACTCCCCAATGTTTTTCGTCTTATCCGCCAAGGATTGAACTTGTGCTATCTTCTTCTGAAAGTAGAAGTAGTCCTCCTTAGTTCTAACACCTTTGTAGAGCAACCAAGTGCCGTCGTTCACCACTACGCTTGCTAGAACGTTAATGCCTAAGTCGATGGATGCAACCTTGTTTCCTTTAGGTGATTCAACTTGTATACTCTTCCTCTCTCCTCTCACGATATATTTACTCCTCTTTCCAGTCTTCGTTTCTTCAACGCCTACTTCGACTGGTATGGAGGCGTACCAAGCATTCCTTGTTTCATCGTAGCATATTTCCAACCTTCCTTGTTTACCGTACCATCTTAACCTACCTACGAACTTTATTTCGAGGTTGAAGTCCTTGAGGACGAGCTTGTGGTTCTGTTTGTCCACAACATACCTATCCTGTCTAACAACTAGAATAAGTTTCCTCTTCTTAGTCTCTCTGTCCTTCCAATAATGTGGTGGACTAATGTGTTTCATAAAGGGTGGTAGTTTGTTCTCTTTCTTCAACCTTAGAAGGGAGAAGAAGGAGTTCCATGCTTCATTGTTCTTTTGAAGTACTGCTTGTGCATTAACACCAAGTATATTCTTGTATTTCTCGTAGTATTTGTCCCACGTACCCTTGAAATCCACACGTTGTTGCTGGAAGAATTGTTGCCTTCTCTCATAGTTCAACTCGTTGAAGAGTTTTGCTGAGATATTCGCTAATCTTCTGAGCTTCCTTTCCTGAAAACCGTTTGGTAAGAGACGGACTACATTTGTTCTTATGTTCTTGAATTTGACTTCGTAGATGCCCTCCTCTGGTATTGCGGAAGTAATCAGCTTCCGCTCCTCATGACCTAAGAGTTGACCAGAGGAGGGCATCTCAAAGTAAGATAGTAGGTTTGAGTTAAAAACTTTTACCCCGCCCCTTCTAGGGGCGGGGTTTGTCGCTCATTATATCAACACCTACGTCATGTATAGGTAGTTTAACGAAGTGATAATCCTTCCTGAACAGTATTATAGGGTACCTCCTAACTTTATGAGCTGCCTCAATAGGTATTGTACCACCACCACAGAGTGGGTCTAGTAGTGGTTGTCCGAAGTAATTACCTAACCTCAACATACTAGCCGCTAATGTAGTCTTCAGAGCTGCTGGGTGGTTATAAACCCTATACCTCCTCCTATGTAATGACTCACCAGTAGTGTTAACACCTATTAAAACCTCATTAAACCTAACGAAGACACCTACCTCAACATCAGGTTCATCAAGATTAACCCTTAACCTAACACCTCTAGACCCCATAAATGAATCAATAACTGCTTGACCAACAACTCTAGCAACATCAACACTAGTGAATAGGTGATTACCAATACGTTCACACCTAACAGCGAAGGACTTATCAGGTGTTATCACTGTAGTGTAGTCAACGTTCTTAGCTATCCTGTAAATATCGTTAAGGTCTTCAAAGTAATCACGTGCTAATAGTAGGTATAACCTGTTCACAGTCCTAGCACTATAGTTAATGAGGTACATAGCCTCTAAAGGAGCTTTAAAGAAGACCTTACCAACATCAACACTAGTTAGAGAACCTACTAACTCCTCAACCTCCCCAGCCGTAATATCCTCAACACCTAGAGGAGTAGTAACAAACCAATCCATATTAGATAATCCCTAGACATACCGCCCTCAAGAACATCACTATAAATCTCAAAAGCAGTATCTCCAAACCTTCACACTCCCTACCGATAGAACCTAAAACAACTTTAATCTTAACCACAGTAGTTGATAACTTCCTAGGCTCTACGATGTTTAGGTATGTTCCCATAGTCAATCATCACCTACTTATGTTTTAGCTCCTCTAATTAGGTATGAGTTTCTAGTAGTTCTTAACCCTCACTCCTAGTGGGTGGTTGAGGATTAGGTTTATATTTTATAGGTGTTTACAACATCTTAAGGGGTTTAACGTGGGTATTGCTAGGGTTAGGTATTTAATGGATGTGTTTAGGAGGAGGTATGGTGTTGTGGGTAGGGTTGGTGGTATGTACTTAGCTGCTGGGTTTAGTGTTGAGTTCATGCATCCTACTAAGTACGGACCTATACATGTAGTTGCTAAGGGTGGGGGGAGGGTATTCGCTATTGAAGTTGTTGAAGACCCTAGTAAGGAAACTATTGAGGGTGTGAAGACCTTCGTAGAGAAGGCTAAATCAGTAAGAGCTAAACCAATACTAATACTATACGCAAACAACGCTAAACTACCTACAGAAGTATATAAATTCTGTATTGAGAACGGTGTTAAAGTACGTATAATCAGACCCTCAGAAATAGTGATTTAATTACCTAACCTTAACTCAAACACATAAATAACCATAATTTAAACAATGGTATTATAATTAGGTGGTGGTCTAACGGGTAGAGTTGAGATTATAGGTCTGAAACTACCTGTGATTGAGGGTAGGTGTGATTTAGTTAGTCAGATTTTAGAGGTAACTACTAAATCAGGTGTTAATATCTTAGACAACGACATCATAGTATTAACTGATAAGATAGTGTCTAAATGCTTAGGTAAGGTAGTTAGTATTGATGATGTTAAGGTATCTAAGAAGGCTTTAAAGTTGGCTAGGAGGTCTGGTTTAGACCCTAAATTCGTAGAGTTAGTGTTGAGGAATTCTGATGATTTAGTAGCTGTAGTACCTATTAAGAAGTTAGTTGATTATGGATTCATTGATTTAA
>JAJHRE010000098.1 GCA_020832985.1 Desulfurococcaceae archaeon
AGGTTTAGACCTAAGAGGAGGCATTGGAGGAGGTCTAAGTTAGGTAATATATAAGGTGGGTATTATGAGTGAGGCAATATATGTGATCAACTTAAACAGGCTCTACTGGACTAGGAGGTATAGAAGATTAGCTAGAGCTATTAAAATGATTAAAGAGTTCATTAAGAAGCATACTAAGGCTAATGAAGTCCTCATAGATAGTTCAGTAAATGAGTATATATTCAGTAGGGCTTACGATAGACCGCCTAGGAAGATCGTAGTTAAAGTTACTAAAATTGATGAAGGTGTAGTTAAAGTTTCCCTTGCATTAGAGGTTGGTAAAACTTCTTAATACTTGGTAGGTAAGGATGACGTTAGAGAAAATAAGGATTTTTGGTAATCCGAACATAGGTGTGTACATCTTCGCTAATAATAAAATAGCTTTAATACCTCCTATAAACGATGCTGATGTTAAGAGGAAGATAGCGAGTAATTTAAATGTAGATGTAATAGAGTGTAAGATCGCAGGTACTAACTTAATAGGTGTTTTAGTAGCTGGTAATGATAACTGTTTACTACTACCTAGGATTGTTAGGGATAAGGAGGTTGAGGAGCTTAAGGATTTAGGTATTAACGTTAACATCCTATACACAAACTTTACAGCATTAGGTAATGTCATTTTAGCTAACAATAAGAAGGCTATAGTGCATCCAGAACTTCACGATAGAGATGTAGAGGTAGTGAAGAAGGTTTTAAGAGTTGATGAGGTGATTAGGAGGCCTATAGGGAAATTCGTTACTGTCGGTTCAGTAGCTGTAATTAATGATGTTGGGGGTTTAGTACACCCAGATGTTAGTGATGAGGAGTTGCAAGAGTTATCTAAGATCTTAGGTATACAGCTTGATGTAGGTACTGTTAATTTTGGAGTAGCATTTATAAAGACTGGTTTAGTAGCGAATAATTATGGAGCAGTAGTTGGTGAGAGGACTACGGGGCCTGAGATCATGAGGATAATTAAAGCATTAAATATAGGTGGTAGTTAATGAGTAGGGAGGTTAGAGTGTATAGGGTTGAGGGTTTAGCACTATTTAGTCCGGACAGGATTAGACGGTGGCAACCATTCACAGTAGATGTAAGAGCTTTAAAGCCTGAACACGCTATTGAGAAGGTGTACTCAGATTTAGGGAGTAGGCATAAGCTTAAGAGGTCTCATATAAAGATAATTAGTGTTAAGGAGGTAAAACCTGAGGAGAGTAAGTATAAAGTTCTTAGAGAGTTAGAATCGTTTACTGGGTGGTCTATTGAGTGATAAAGTAGGAGTAGACGTTAATACACTCGTAATTGAGTTAAGTGAGGTTAAGAAGTACGTTGATAGGTTACAGGGTAGTATTGCTCAACTAGCTTCAGAGTTACAGGAGATCAGATTGAGTAGGGGTGCTCTTGAGGAACTTTCGGGTAAGAGTAGTTTAGAGACTCTAATATCTCTCGATAGGAGAGGTCATACCTACGTAAGAGGTGTTATAAGTGATGTTAAATCTGTAATAGCTCATATCGGTAGTGATTACTATGCTGAAGTACCTGTAGAACTAGCTATTAAGCTACTTGATAAGAAGGAGAATGATGTTATACAGGCATTACGTATGGTTGAGAATGAACTTAATAAAGCATTAGTATATTATCAACAACTTCAGGAAGTACTTAATAAGGTATTAAGGAGTCAACAAGCTAAATCTACATAGACTATTTTATATTAGTGATAGTGAATGTTTAATAAGCTTAAGCAAGTATTCAGTAATGTGATTAATAAGTTTAGTGAGGTACTGACTACTAAGGAGTTAAGTTATGATGAGTTCAACGAGGTTTTCCAGGAGTTTGAGGTAGAGCTCCTAGAAGCTGATGTAGCTTACGACGTGGTTCAGGTCATTAAGGACTCATTAGCTAAGGAGATTGTAGGTAGTAGAATTGGTAGATTCTCAAATACTTCAGAGTATGTAAGGACTGCATTCTTCAAAACTCTTGAAGAGATCCTTAAGAAAGGTTGTTATAAAGGTGACTTAATCTCAGAGATTAAGAACTCTCAAAAACCTTACGTAATGGTCTTCATGGGTGTTAATGGTGTTGGTAAGACTACAACTATAGCTAAAGTTGCTTACTTTCTTAAAACTAATAACCTCTCATCAGTTGTTATAGCATCAGATACTTTTAGAGCTGGAGCTCAAGAACAGCTAGAAATACACTCTAAAAGATTGAATATACCATTCATAGGTGGTAAGTATAGGTCAGATCCTGCAGCAGTTGCTAAGGACGGAATTACTTACGCCTCAAAGAATAATATCGATGTAGCTTTAGTAGATACTGCAGGAAGGATGCATACTGATGTTGACCTAATGAACGAGATTAAGAAGATTATAAGGGTTGTGAAACCTAATATGAAGGTATTGATATTAGATGCGTTAACAGGTAATGATGCGTTAAATCAAGCATCATGGTTTGATAAGTATGTAGGTGTTGATACTGTAATACTTACTAAGTTAGATGCTGACGTTAAGGGAGGGACAGCATTAAGTATTATAGTCTCCTTAGGTAAGCCGATTATCTTCTTAGGTGTTGGTCAAAGATATGATGATTTAATACCTTATAATCCTGAGATACTGTTAAAGAGGATGATCGCTTAAATACGTAAGTACTTTAAACTGTTAAGAATATAATATAGTAAGGTGTTAGGATGGATTTAAAGGAGTTAGTTGATGCGTGGAGGAAGATCTTAACCATAGCTGAGAAACCAGAGCCTAAGGAGTACATGTTACTACTACGTATAGTTATTTCAGGTTTATTCTTAGTAGGTATCGTCGGTTTACTCATACACTTAGCACTCTACTTTATTCAAGGTGGTTATGGTGGGTGAGAGTTCTAAATTCTTTATAGTGAGGACGACAGCACGTCAAGAGCTTAACGCAGCACTCCTCATAGAAGCTAGAACTAAAAATGTTAGTGATGGGCTCTACTCAATAGTAATCCCGCCAGATATTAAGGGATATATAATACTTGAGGTTAAAGGCTTACACATAATCTACAACTTAATAAAGGATATAAAACATGTTAAGGGACGTGCTACAGGATCTATAAGTATTGAGGAGTT
>JAJHRE010000099.1 GCA_020832985.1 Desulfurococcaceae archaeon
CATAGTAAGATACTGAAGAAACCGATAACAGTTGAAGACGGCTACATAATACCGTCTAAAGACCCCGGCCTAGGGATAGAACTAAGAGAAGATGTTGTTAAGGAATTCACTTACGAACTTAAATAACCCTCAAAGTACATATGACTGAAAACCTCCTCAATGGAAAGAATAAGTACGTTGCTTAAAGGTAATATCTTAAGACCCTTAATTTTAATAAAAGCTTATTATCAGCTATCCCTAATAACTATAGGTATATTTCATGGTTTCCCAAAACGTTCTAACTGTTGTGTTGGTTGTCTTGATTGTTGTTGCTGGTGTTGTTGGTTATTTTGCAGGTTCTTCAGCTGCTGTACCTAGGACTGTTACTGTCACATCTACAGTAGCTCCTTCAGTAATAACTACTACAGTAACTAAGACTGAGAAAGTAACTATAACTGAGACAGTAACTCCAAAACCAACACCTACAGTAACCCCACCACCACCAACACCACCACCATACTGGCCTAAAGAAGTTGTATTTCGTACATACTCTGTAGGGTCTCCAGGTTATGTATTAGCTGGTGCTATAGCAAGTCTTGCTGAGAAGGAATTAGGTATTAAGTTTAGTGTTCAACCAGGTGCTAGCGCACCTAACCTACTAGCAGTAGCTAACGGTGAGGTTGAGATAGGTTTTACTCATGTTGCTTGGATACCGTTTGCTAAAGACCCTAACAAAGCTGTTAAGGTATGGGGTCAGCAAGTAAATATCTCAAACGTTAAATTCGTGTTAGGACCTACTGAGACTTACGTAGTCCTCATAACGAAGAGGCCTGACTTCCCAGTAAATAGTATTAAGGAATTAGCTGAGTATATTAAGGGAGGTAAAGCTGTTAGATTAGCTGTTGGTGGTCCAGCAGCATCTTTAGAAGACTTCCTATTCAGGTGGTTGCTGGAGAAGTATGGTGTTACTGAAGATATAATACGTAGAGCTGGTGGTAGTCT
The DNA here is from genome assembly GCA_020832985.1 of Desulfurococcaceae archaeon. GTDB lineage: Archaea > Thermoproteota > Thermoprotei_A > Sulfolobales > NBVN01 > CAZZLT01. The sequence continues at coordinate 982 of JAJHRE010000099.1, forward strand.
TGTAGTTCCTGGTGAAGCTCAAGCTGTTGAATCACTTATAGGTGGTAAGATAGACTTAATATTCGATGTATGTGCACTCCCATCATCAAACTATATACAGTTAGAGACACGTATGCCTGATGTTAAGACTATAGAGTTAACTGATGAAGATATCGACTATATATTAAATACCTTAGGATTTAAGGGAGCTCTAGTCTTAGATTACGTCCCTAAGGAGACATATAAGTTCCTTGCAGGAAATTACCGTACATTATTCACATACACAGTACTTATAGCTAAGGCTGACCTACCTAACGATCTAGTCTACCAGATTGCCAGAATAGTGAGTGAGAATAAAGACTACTTAGTTAAAGCTGTAGCAGCTTTCAGAGTGTTTGACCCAACCACAGCGTGGAAATTCAGTGGTGGTTTAGAGATTCACCCAGGTGCTAAGCAGTACTATATAGATAAAGGGTATTTAAAGTGATTTAACCTAACAATATTAATTTTATTTTATTTACTGATTTATTACCAGCTCAGGTGGTTAAATGCCTAGGAGGAACTTAGGTAGGATAAGTAAGCTCTTCACAGAGTCTCTACTCTGTATAGTGGCTATCTACAGCATATATAAACTACTCTTTACTACATATGATGTTTATGAACATATGGTTGCTGTATTACTTTTCGTCCTTCCACTCACCTTCATAATATATTCATCAGGTAGGAAGGATGTGAATAGGATTCCATGGTATGACTACCTACTAGCTTTAACTGCTGCGATATCAGTATTTGATATCTACATAAACTATGCCGGCTGGTTCTTTAGGAGGATGTGGCTTGTAACACCATTAACCCTCGAACAACTAGTAGTTGGTGCTGTACTTATACTTCTTATAGTAGAGGCCGCTAGGAGGACTACAGGAACAATATTTGCTGGACTTATATCAGTATTCATAGTATACCTACTATTAGCACCGTACCTACCAGTCATAGGCTTTAGGACTAACCCTGCTAGAGTTGTAGAGTACTTATACCTAACTCCATACGGTATATTCTCAACACCTCTAGAGGTTATGTCTACGTACGTTATAGCATTTACTTTATTAGGTGCTGCATTCGCTGTAAGCGGTACTGGTGAATTCTTCATAAACCTTGCTAAAGCTTTAGTTGGTAAGAGTTCTGGAGGCCCTGCTAAAGTCTCAGTCATAGCTTCATCATTAGTAGGAACTATTACAGGTTCTGCAGTTGCTAACGTATACACTACCGGTATATTTACTATACCTACTATGAAGTCTGTAGGCTTCCCAGCATATTTTGCAGGTGCTGTTGAGGCTGTAGCATCTACTGGTGGTCAGATTATGCCTCCTATAATGGGTGCTGCAGCATTCGTGATGGCTGAATTATTAAATGTACCATACGCTAAGATAATGATTGCAGCGTTAATACCAGCACTCATTTACTATCTAGGGGTTTACGTACAAGTACATTACTACTCATTAAAACATGGTTTAAGAGGACTACCACCTAACCAGATACCTAAGCTAAGTAAGGTCTTGAAGGAGGGTTGGTTCTACTTCCTCCCACTAGCAGCACTAGTATATATAATCACAGTACTTCAGTGGTCACCAGTAACAGCAGCATTAATATCATTCTTCATAGCTTTGGCTTTAGGACTTATATCTAGGAGGCTTAGTATTAAAGGTATTCCTCAAGCATTGATTAAGGGTGTTGAGGAGGCTTTCTCGATAATAGTTGCTGGTGCTGCAGCAGGTATAGTAGTTGGTGCAGTAAGTTATAGTGGCTTAGGAGTTAAGTTAGGTTATATAGTTAGTTCAGCATCATTCGGTATCATAACACTAGCTCTCTTCTACGTAGCTTTAATCACTACCTTATTAGGTATGGGTATACCGACCACACCAGCCTACATAACAGCTACTGCAGTCTCAGTCCCAGCCCTTGCAGCAATAGGTGTTGATGTCTTCCCAGCCCATTTCTTCGTATTCTGGTATGCTGTATTAGGTGCTATAACACCACCAGTAGCTCTAGCATCATATGCAGGTGCATCAATAGCTGGAGCTGACCCTATGAAGACCTCCATCATCGCATGTAGGTTAGGTTTCGCAGCCTTCATAA
>JAJHRE010000003.1 GCA_020832985.1 Desulfurococcaceae archaeon
TGCTAGGACTAGTAAGTCACCTAAGTTAAAACCAGTAGTAGGTGTTGTTAGTAGGTATAGTCCTGAAATAGATAGTATGAGGGCTAAGAACAACTTAATACTATACCTCCTCATGACTGTAGCTGAGTATATGTGTACGTAGATGACGCTTAAACCTGTAATGAATGCTGAGTTAGAGGCTGTAGTGTATTTAGTACCCCACCCCTGTAGCCATAAGCCTAAGGCGTAAGCTATACCTGCTAGTAAACCACCCCTAGCAGTACTGACTGAGAACCTACCTCTGTAGTAGGTGTATAGTAGGTATGGTGTTAAGCCTAGAATAGCTATTAAACTCCTAACCCATGTGTAGGTATACTCGTTAACGTAGTACATGACAGTCTTAATGACTGGGAATGAAGTACCCCAAAGAACTGATGTAAGTATCAGAGCTACTAAACCCTTAAGCATCGAGCTACTCAATACACCACACCATTAACTACCACTACTCACTTAAGACTTAAGATAGTTATATTAAACATTTTTAACTTAATACTACATTAGTTTAAGGTGTTTGAAATAATACGTAAGGGTTACGTAGTAGATGTAGCTATAGTAGGTAGTGGCTTAGCCGGTCTATCAACTACATACTTCCTAGACACACTCATGAGTGAGAGGGTTAGAGTAGCTATAATCTCTAAATCATCTCTAGGCTACGGTACATCAACCTACTACTCAGCAGGAGCTTTTAGATGTCCTGTTAATGGGTACTCCGTAGATGATTATATAAGGGATGTAGTTGAGGGTGGTAGGTATATTAATAAGAGGTCTTTAGTTGAGTTAATAGCTTTGAAGTCTGTTAACACTATAAGGTCTTTAGAACGATTAGGTATTAGGTTTAAAGCTTCTAGAGGTACTTTAAGAGTTGTTAGTGATGACCCGTTATTCCAGGGTAGGGAGTTAGTACTAGCTCTTAAGGATTACGTTGTTAAGAGACCTAACACAGTAGTTTTAGAGAATACGCATATGTTAGACATAGTTAAATGTGGTGACGGTACGTTCAACACTGTATGTATCACTACTAACGGTGATTACGTAGTAATCACTAGTAAGGTAGTTGTCTTAGCTACTGGAGGTGCTGCTAACGTATACGTAAGGAGTGATAACCCTCAACAACTATCATGTGATGGTCATGGAGTATGTCTTAGGTTAGGACTACCTCTAATTGATATGGAGTTCATACAGTTCTTCCCGTTAGGTATTGCAGAACCTGGGAGACCTACATTTATGATCCCATTCACTAAGGGTAGGTTAGTTAATAAGTTAGGTGAGGACATCATAGTTAAGTATGGGTTGGGGAGTCTAGGTAAGGCGATAATAGTTAACAGGGATAGACTGTCTAGGTATATGATGTTGGAGGTCATGAAGGGGGACGGTGTTGACGGTACATTACTAATATATCCTGAGGAGAGTGATGAGGAGTTATCATCATTTGCTAATGAGTTGAGGAGGAGGTTAGGGTTAAGACCACCTATAAAGGTGTTACCAACAGCTCACTTCTCCATGGGTGGTGTTGAGGTAAGTGATGATTTAGAAACATCGATTAACGGACTCTACGTAGTTGGTGAGTTGGTAGGCGGTATCCACGGAGCTAATAGGTTAGGAGGTAATGCGTTAACCTCATGCATAGTTACTGCTGAGGTAGTAGCTAGGAGTATAACGGACTACATAGAGAATAGGTTTAGAGGGAGTATTAGATTAAGTGATGAAGGTGTTAACCAAGTAGTTAATGAGTATAGACTTAGAGAAGGTAAGTACATACCCTCTGAAGTCAGGTCTAGAATCAGGAACTTAATGTGGTCTAAAGCAGGTGTTATAAGGAGTAATGACTCACTGAAGGAATGTATTGATGAGTTACTGAGTATTCATGAAGAATTAGGTAAGGTCAGGATAGGGGGTCATGAAGAAGTTATTAAGTATTCAGAAATGCTAAACACACTACTCACATCAATAACTACTACATACTCAGCACTACTAAGACGTGAGAGTAGGGGTGCACACTTCAGACTAGACTATCCAGAAGAAGACAGTAGTTGGGTTAAGAGTATAAGGATAACGTATTCAAACGGTAAATTCAATTATGAAATCTGTGAAAAATAGTATTTTAAACATTTAATTGACGCTCTCAACAACTTTATCAGCAAGTACTAAACCACTACCTAAGGCATCATCATCCCAACTATACATTACATAACCTCTAACGACTGGATCGTAAACTGTAGCGTTATACCAAGTTATCTTGAAAGCTTTATCCTTAAGTAATCCCTCTATAACTGATTGGTTAAGGTCTAACCTACCATCACTTAAGTCCTTCTGAAGTGCTAGAGCTACTACACCGCTAACATGCGGTGCAGCGAATGAGGTACCGCTTAAGTAGTAGTACTGACTTGGTACTGCCTTAATAGCTTGTAGTGGTGGATGTGCTGCTCCGTAAGGTGTGTACGGTAGTACTATATATGCTCCTGGAGCTAACACATCTAATCCCTGACCTTCAAGAGCTCTACTACTGAAGTTAGGTATGTATAATTGACCTTCAAGGTCTTCAGGAACATCAGCTAAACGCCACCAACCATCAGTACTGAACTGACCTACCCAACCAACAGCACCTACAGATATCACTTCAGGATATGCTGCTGGGTAAACCATACCTTCAGTACCTTCATTACCTGCAGCAGCTACTATGAAGACACCAACCTCTATAGCATAATCTATAACCTCCCTAACTAAGTCTGAAGGTGGTCCACCAACACTTAAACTAATTATTACGGGGTTTACAATACCTGGTGGGTTAAGTACGTTACCACTTAACTTCTCTAACTCGAATAACTTAGCTATGTAGTAAATACCTGCAGCTAGGTCTGAAGTCCAACCCCAACCCTGATTACCTATTACCTTAACCGGTATTACCTTAACTCCTGGAGAGACTCCATCAACTACGTATAGATTGTAGACCTTAAACCCAAGTATTACTGCAGTGACTGCCATTCCATGACCATCACTATCAGATTCCCAAGCATTCTTATTCACAGATGCTTTAGGCCCTAAAACGCTGTAGCGAATTCCTCAGCTATACTGTCCTCGTTGAAGTAGTTCCTCCAATGTGGTTCTAACCCAGTATCTAGTACGGCTATGTAGACTCCAGAACCGTTTAACCCGTATACCTCATGAACTGTGGGTATGTTAATCATATCTAAATTCCATGTAAGTATCCTCCCATCAAAACTACAGTTAGATGGTAATGACTCACTTAAAGGTCTTACTATACCTGCCTTACTTACAGATTTAACATTACCTAACGTCTTAACTAAATCGTTTATTAACCCCTCACTAATTAATACTACTAACCCTCTAACCTCATCAAATCTATATACTACCTCACCACCTAACCTAGAAATTAGTTTTAGGTCATCATCACTTATATTACGGTTTAGTAAGACCTCTACTAATACGTAATTACTAGAATACCTAATGTCTTGAGTGGATTCATAATGGATCACGTTAACATTACGTAGTAGGGTTAATATCCTTTAAGTATATTAAGTCATTACTAAATCTATTAGACGGTAGTTTATATGGACGTATGTAGTGATAATACAGTATACATAGGTAGGAAGTTCTTCATGAGGTACGTATTAGCTGTTCTAATGAAGTTCAACGTCTTTAGATGTAGTACTACAGTTATTAAGGCTAGAGGTAGTAATATATCTAGGGCTGTCTTAGTAGCTGAGGTGTCTAAGGACTTGATAGGCAGTATTAACTACTCCTCAGTAGATATAGGTAGTGTGAGTATAGAGTCTAGCGGTATTAGGAGGAGGGTATCAACTATTAAGATAGTTTTGTCTAGAGTTGGTAAGACTACCTAACCTATCTCTTAAAATGTTGATTAACTCAGACTCACTCCTTAGGTTTAGAGCTACTAACCAAGCATCTAATTGCTTCTCAACAGGTATCACAACTATGTCGTTCTCCTCTAAGACTTTAATCTCATCACGAGACCTTAAGTAGTTCCACTTAGGCATTAAGAACTTCCTAACCCTAACCCTCTTAGTCCTTATAGCAGCTAATATCTTACCAGAACCACGCCAGTCTAAACCACCTACAGGCCCTACACCACCCTTAATATCACACTTACCAGTCATAACTACCTCAGGACTTACAGGGATTTTAGATAGTTCTGATATTGCGGCTACGCTTAAGGCTAGACCTAAGCTAGGGCCGCTTACACCAGCCCCAGGAACACCTTCTAAAGGACTTATCACTTGATATCTGAAGTCGAAGTTCCTTATATCTAAGCCTATATTCATCATCACGTAATTCCTTATGTAGTCAACAACGTTTGAAGCACTCTCAACAACGCTTAAATCCTCAACAGATGTTCCAGGACCTAAAACTACGTTCTTAGCAACCCCTGTAATACTTACCTTACCGTTACCGAAGGGGTTAACACTACACTCAACTATTAACGGTATCCCCTTCCTACCCTGAGTATCAGTACCTAAACCTACAACTACACCTGGTTCTAACCTATCCACGATTAAACTCTCCTGAATATCTATTAACTCCTTATCAATCTCCTGTTCAAGTGACTCAGCAGCCTTCTCGAAGTGGTAGAGTCTTAACTTATATTCCTCAACCCTCACATTAACCACATCTCTAATATCTGAGAGGTTTAATACCTCCTTAACCCTCATTAACTCATCCTCGTAGAACTTAAGGAGTTCCTCAAACCTAACACTGTTTAAGGAGTTCTTCAAGTCGTTAATAGCTGTTATCTCCTGAACCCTCAACCTATTAGCCTCCCTAATAACCTCAGCTATCACTCTAGGGGATACAACCCTAAACCTCTTCAAAACACTTAACACCTTCTCAGGAGTTACTTCAGGGTGTAGGTGTGGTAGGTACTGTCTTAAATGTACTTTAATAACGTCTAACCTCTCCATATCATTCCTAGGTAGTGGGATCTCAATAACGTATGGTTCAAACCTATTAATCACTGCCTCATCGATAGCGTCAATCCTATTAGTAGCGGCTATAACTATAACACCTTCTAGGGGTTGGAGACCGTCTAACTCAGTAAGTATTTGAGCTGTTAATCTATCACCTACTGGGTCACCCCTCCTCTTAGCAGCTATAACGTCGAATTCATCGAAGAACACAATACTTGGTGCGTGTCTCCTAGCAAGTGTGAATAAGTCTTTAATGTTTTTCTCAGGCTCACCAACCCACTTAGCATTAATTAGTAGTTGAGATGCTGGTACGTAGAAGAACGTTGCGTTAGCTTCCTTAGCTATAGCCTTAGTTAAGTAGGTCTTACCACAGCCAGGCTCACCATAGAGTAGTATACCTTTAGGTGGGACCCAACCAAGCTTACCTGCTAACTCAGGTCTTAAGCTAAGCATTACCAACTTAAACAGCTTATCCTTAATACCGAATAAACCGCCGATGTCTGAGTAGTTAACTGCAGGTTTGATCTGTAGTATAGTGCTTAAAACCTCAACACTCTTCTCCTGCTCTACATAACCTCTTAACTCCCTAGAAACTAGTTTAAAGTCTTCTAAAGTGACGTTACTCCTGATTATCTCCTCAACCTTAGATGCTTTGAAGAACCTACTCAGTAACTTACCTCTTAGAGGTTCTATCTTCTTCAGATATACCTTAGTACAAGCATCTATTATATCGAATGGTGTGAGTTGGGTCTGCCTGTAAGCACTTACTGATTTCTCTAAGACGTTCATGACGTCTTCAGCCTTCAGATGAGTCCAGCCATACCTCTTAAGTTGTGAGTCAAGTACTGCTAATAACATCTCCCTAGTTATGTTTTGGTCTAAGTCTATGATGTAAGCCCTCCTCCTAATATCCTCCCTAATACTCTCAAACTTATTAGTAGCTGCTATTATGACTATCCTCTTATTAGTATCTACGATCTTATTTATATGTTCTATGAAGAGGTCCTGAACCTTAACATCCTCCCTCTCAGCACCGTACATAGGCCTCTCAACCTTCATACCTATAGAGTGGAACTCATCTAAGAACATAACAGTAGGTGTTTCCTCAGCCCTCCTAAATATAGCTGTTAAGTTCTTAAGTGATTGACCGTATAGTGGGTGGAAAATCTCATCACATTGTATGACCATGGGCTGGACGTTAACCCCATGTTTAAGACCGTAGATAACTGCCTCCCTCAAACACACCTCAGCAAGTAATGTCTTACCAGTCCCTGTAGCACCCTTAAGTATGAAGAACTTAGGTGGTTCCATACCCTTAAGTAAGTTTATTATTGCTTCATCCTTAATGACGTGGTAGGCTATTGCAGACATAATCATCTCGAACTCCTTATCCCTACCGACTAAGTCCTCCTTCTTCTTAGGGAATAACTTATCGAGCTCACGTAACTTCTTCTTAATCTTAGCCGGTGTTAACCTAGCATTCCTCCACTTCCTAAACTCCTTATTAGCTAGTAGTAACGGTATGTAGAGTAAGTTCCTAAGTAACGGCCTCCTCAACCACCAGTAAGTACCTTCCTCACTCTTCATCGACGACATCATACCACCCCTTCCACTTACATATCTGGTAGGCTAAGGCACTAACTAACAACGCTATAAACGGTGTTAACAACCATGAGAACTCAAACGATGTTGTCTTATAAGTAATACTCATGTATATGGATGTACCTATAGTTAGTATAGTTGATAATATAAACGATATTAATGAGCTGTAGAGTAGGTACCTAACAATAACAGCTATAGATTCTTGAACCCCCCACCTATCCCTCTTAATCCTTGAGTAATCCCTAACATCAAGTACTGCTGAAGTTATGAATAAACTAGTAGTCAGTGCTAGAACTGCTAAACTCCATATAGGGGTACTTAAGTATATAGGTACTTGAGGTAAGGTCCTCACACTACCTGTAAAGTTATTTAATAAGTTGAATGTTAGCTGTATAGTGACGTTAGGTGGGCAGTTAATAGTTTCTGTAGAGTACCTACCCCCACTAACTATAGTTATGTTAGCTGTGAAGGGGCTTACAGAGTATAGAGCTACTAAGTACTTATACGTACTATCTATTAATTGCTTAGTCACTCTAACGTAAACAACACCGCTGTAGACACCCTCCTTAGAGGTATTACCTACCCTAACGTCGAAGCTCTCAGGTGGTAGTTGAGATGTTAGTACGTAGACCTCCTCACTCCCGAAGTAATTTAATACAATACCATCACCTACAGATGATAGGTAAACATCTTTTTGAATCACCATAACATTAGCTACGTTTGCAATGGCTAACACATATATTATTAGGGTTAATACCTTCAACGTTGTTGAGGGTATCATTCCCTTTACTACACACCAAGTATTACTAGGTAACCCACAATTTAAACTATATTAAGTGATGACTTAAATCACTAATCTGTTTGAGGTGTAGCTACTGCTAAGCCTAGGATTACATGCGGTACTAACCACGTAATCACTAATAACACTATAATTATGATTAGGCTTAAACTCATAGTTAGGGGTAGTTCAAACCCACTAACTTCAGGTTTTGGAGTTCCGAAGACTACATACTTAATTACTCTAACACCGTAAGCTAAGGAGAAGACCGTAGTTATCGACGCCACAATCGATAATATGTAGAACTCCGTCCCTAAGTACGTAGCACTTCTTAGAATTGATGATATTATTAAGAGTTTAGATATGAATCCTGCGAATGGTGGTAGACCAGCTAAGCTTAAGAACCCGACTATGAAGGCTATACCGCATAACTTACAAGTACGTAGGACACCACTAACTAATTTAATATTCCTGATGTTCAACACGTAAATAAGTACTCCTGAAGCTAGGAAGAGTAGTGCTTTAGAGTAAGCATGTGCTAGGTAATGGTATGAGAATGCAGCATTACTTAATACGTAGTCATGTATTGATAACGCTAACGTTAAGTAACCCATATGACTAATGCTTGAGTACGCTAAGATCCTCTTAATATCATCCTCAACTAACGCCCCAATACCTCCGTAAACTATAGATGCTATACCCCATATCAAGATAATCATTAAGAACTCATTAGTAGGTATTAAAGGTTTTAAAATCCTTAAAACTCCATAACCACCTAAACCTATAATCAATGGACTTAAGACAGCACTGAAAGGTGTTGGGGCTTCAGCATGTGTTAGTGGTAGCCATAGATGTACTCCAGCAAGACCCATCTTAATAGCGAATCCTATAAGTAATGTGTAGAGTATCCATGACGGTATATCCTGAGTTAAGCTTAGGTTGAATGAGAGTGTGTCTAGATGTACGTAAACACCTACTAAACCAACTATTATTAGTAGAGAACCTACTAAAGACCATACTAAGTAAGTAAGTGATATGTTGATACGGTTACCGTAACCGTAGAAGTAGACTAAAGCCCATGAAGTCAGTACTAGTAATTCGTAGAACACTATAAACGTTATCATGTTATACGATAGTAACACACCTAATATACTAGCAGTGTTGAGTAGTAGTAATCCGTAGTAGAGGTTTAACGGTGTACCTACCTCCTCAACCCTATGCCTCATATACGTTGATGAGTATAGGTATATAGAGGGTAGAAGAGTTAACGTAGTTATCAGTAAGACTACGTTAACATTATCAATATGTAGTGAGAAGGAATACTCTACATGTTCGTGGACGCTTACCTCCACATAATTCTCAACTATTGGTAAATCCCTAAACAGTAGAATTGTGAGTAAGTATGTAAGTGTTAGTATTATTGATGAAGTACTTAAGTAATGGATTAACCTATCATTACGTACGTTGAAAACTATGAATGCAGTGATTGCGGGTATGAGTATTAACTCTATGACCATGGACTAACCCGTAATCAGTAGGTGTAGGTTATACATTATCATGACGTAAGTTAATATCATGGCTAACGTTATTATGTATAGTGTTAAGAAGGAATCCATATCTGCGTAGTTAATCATCTTAAATAAAATACTTAAATATCTGGAGATGACCATCCCTACATACCTCACAGTAGTATTTAACGTATGTTCTAACCCGTTAAATACTTCCTCAACCCCCCTTACAATACTACCCCCTACAGTATATATCAGTAACGTAACCCTCCTCACGAATGAAACACCTAACATTGAAGTACTGTGGATCAAGTAGTTAATCGTATGTGAGATTAGATTAGCTATATTGGTCGGGCTTACTAAGTGTAACACCCTAAACTCATATCTTATTAAAGCTAGTACAACACCTAAAACAGTTGCCGGTATTGTTGACCAAGTAATTAATGGGTTAGTAGAGATGTATTCAACCTCTTCCTCAGTAATTGTTAAGATATCTATTAACGTATGTTTAAACCAGTATCCGATAACACCTAGATACACCATCGTGATTATTAGGGGTATTATCGGGTATATCAATAACTTACTCATCATATGGACATCACAGAGCTTATGTTGTTTTTCATGGTTTAGGAATATAAGTGTTATCATTCGTGTAGCGTAGAAAGCTGTTAGGAATGTTGTTATGATAACTATGGATAACGGTATGTATAGCTCCTTAAAATGTATTATCTCTATTATGAACTCCTTACTCCAAAAACCTATTAATGGTGGTATTCCTAACAGGTTTAAACAAGAGATTAAAGTTATTAGGAAGAGTATGAGGTTATTACGGTTCTTAAGAGGGAACCTCATCTCAGTTATGTATATAGTCCCGCTCAGATGTATTAGAATACCTGCTATTAAGAATAGTGCTGATTTAAATACTGCATGACTTATCATATGGTATACACTTGCTACGATACCGTTAGTAATTGTTTCTGTAAGGCCTGCAATACCTAATATTAAGAACATATAACCTATCTGACTTATCGTCGAGTATGCTAAAACCTTCTTCAACTCTAAAGCCCTACCAGCATTTACAGCACCGTCAACCATAGATAACACTCCAGCTACAGCCAATACTGTGAATATTATTGAGGCATTATCAACGACCTCACTAATACCTACTAACTCAGGTAGTAATCTAATGATTAGGTAAACACCTGCTTTAACCATAGTTGCTGAGTGAAGTAGTGCTGATACTGGTGTAGGTCCTGCCATAGCGTACGGTAACCATATATGTAGGGGGAATTGAGCTGACTTAGCTAGAGGGCCTGTAAGGAATAGTATTAAAGGTGTTAGGACTGACCATACAGGTAATCCGTTACTTACTAATGATTTAATAATACCTAAGTCTTCATAGTATGGTGAACCGGTGAGGACAACTAATGTAAGGATACCTACCAACATTACCGAATCTGCAGAACCTACAGTTATGAATGTCCTGGAGGAGCAGTATGATGGTGGGTGTAGAGGTGCTTTACCTGACGGCCCTCCAATCCAGTACTCCCTCTCATCACCGTAGTAATACCCTATCAGTAAGTAACTACATAGACTTACACCCTCCCAACCGATGAAGAGTAGGATGAAGTTATCAGCATTAACCACTACTAACATACTTGCGATGAAGACTAGCATTAAGAACCAATAACGTCTACTATCGTAGTGTTCATCACTTAAGTACCCTATAGAGTAGATTAGAATTATAGTTGATAGACTACATAAGAGAATACTTACTAAAGTACTTAGGGGATCTATAAGGAATGAAATACTTACTGGTTTAACACCTGGTATGACTAACCAATCACTAATTAATTCAATTCTTTGAGGTCCTGAGTAAACCACATCAACGTAGAGTATCGATGCTGTTATCAGAGATATTATCGACGCTAGTACTGAGAGTACGCCAGCATATAACCTACTCTTAACTATAGTCACTAATAACGCTACTACTATAGGCGTCACTAACTCCGTAATTACTAGGTAATACATCAAACTCCAAGGATTTCTAGAAGGGGAGGTTATTAACTAATATGTTTAAGTCGGTCATAACTTCATTAAGTAATCAGCTATAGCTCTAGCAACTTTAAAACCATCCTTCATTGCAGGACCTATCTTAGATGGTCCTGTAACTACATCACCAGCTGCGAAGACACCCTCCCTACTAGTACGTCCCTCCTCATTAACTAATATCCTCCCATCCCTACCTAACCTAATACCGAACTCACCATCAGCTATAGGAGGTGTTGGTAACTCACCAATACTGTTAATAACTACATCAACTTCTAACTCAAACTCACTACCCTCTATAGGTACTGGTTTAGGCCTACCACTCTCATCAGGCTCACCTAACCTACACCTCAACAACTCTACAGCCCTTACAGAACCTCCAGAACCTAATATCTTAGTAGGTATTACTAACTCAACCCACTCAATACCTAACTCAATCAACTTCCTAATCTCACCCTCCCCAGCAGGGGCTTCCTTAATACTCCTCCTATAGAGTATGTAGACCTTCGAAGCATTCATCCTTAAAGCTTCTGAAGCAGCATCTACAGCTGATAACCCAGCACCTATGACGGCAACCCTCTTACCGCTTATGTTAGGTACTTCCTCATGACTTAGATAACCTAGTCTCCAGGACTTAACCCTAAATAGGAAGTCTAAAGCCTTAAACACATTACTTAAGTCCTCTCCAGGTATCCCTAAACTCCTAGACCTCCAAGTACCTGTAGCTATGAGTACTGCATGATACTTATCAATTATATCACCTAAGTATACCTTAGACTTTACGAATTCATCACCTTCCTCACGAACCTCCCTCCCACCGACGACTTTAGCCCTACCTAAGAAGTTAACGTTATATGATTGTAAAACATCCTTAACACCACCTCTAATCCTCTCAGGACTTAACCTATCACTAGGTATTGCGAATATGAGTAGTCCTCCAGGCTCAGGTAATTTATCATATACGTCTACCTCAGCACCACTACAGCCTAAGAAGCCTGCAGCAACTAACCCAGCAGGTCCTGAACCTATCACAGCAACTTTCTTACCTCTTAACCTCTCACCAGGTATACAGCCTAGGACAAACCTCATGAGAATTCCCTTTAAATTTATTTTTGAGGGGTTTAAATATAGTAAATCTAGTTGGGTTGTATGTGGTCAGGGATATATGTAGTGGTAGCGTCGATGTTATGGTCTACTATAGGTGTAGCTACCTTATTAAGTAGTGATGTTGTTTTAATGTTACTGGTACGTTCTACTATAGTAGCCCTTATAGGATTACTGATGTGTAGGTCTAGGTCTAAAGCATCATTAGTAGTAGGTCTAATACTAGGTATTCTATTCACCTCATACGTAGTATCTATAACGTTAGCTGGTGTAGGGCCTGCAGCATACCTCCTATACACAGCACCTATATGGAGTTCGGTAATGGCTTTAAGATATGGTGAGAGGGTCGGCAAGTATGATTTCTTAGGTATGGTGTTGGTAGTGGTTGCTGTTGTTTTAATGACTTACGATAGCGTTGTTAACCATACCGTAAGTCTTTACGGTATAGTCTCCGGACTTACATCAGGGTTTATCTACGGTCTCTACATATCAGTTGTTAGGTATTACTCATCTAGAGGTCTTGATAAGGAGGTATCTATAGGTGCTATGCCTTACATACCATTAACTGTCTACCCACTAACACTTTACTACGTATTCAGGGGTTTCACACCAGGTAATATATACTCGTCAGTAATTGCTGGTACGTACTTAGCTATATTCTGTACGTTAATACCTTACAGGTTGTTTACTATGGGGACTAGAAGACTGAGTGCGTCAACAGCTTCAGTAATAGCGACTATAGAACCTGTATTCGCATCTATATGGGATTACCTAATATTTAGTAAGGTCCCTACAACAACCCTACTTACTGCATACGTCTTAATGGTGGTTGCCTTAATCACCGTCTCTGTGAAGAGTCGTTAACACTACCATCCCTACTAAGTAATTCCCTCCTCTTATTAGACGCTAACTTGTAGTAATATCCGAACTCCCTCCTCTCACCGAAGGCTTCAATACCTTTAGTTCTTAAGGTCTCTCTAAGACTATCAGCTAACTCCTTACTTAACTCACCCCTCCTCTCTAAATAATCAATTACTTCTAAACCCTCCTCAACACTTCTAACCCTACCTAAGAAGTCGTAGATATTCGGTACGTAGTTATGTAGGGGGTCTTTAACGAGGCTGTTAACCTTAGCTGTATTCCTACTTAAGATTTCCTTAGATAGTTTAGGGAATAACCTACGGAACTCCTCAACATCATACTCAATCAAGTAATCACCAATGTTTAATAGGTATTAAAGTTTAAATTTGGAAGTGCTGACCTAGTTAGACCTCAACAACCTTACTACATTTAAGCTTACTTAACACTTCATTTAACTTATCTAGAGGGACTTTATAAGTGAATAAGTACTTCTTAGTCCTTAACTTAATCTTAGCGATCTTCTCCTTCTCTAACTTCTTAACCCTACACTCTATAGCTACCTCACTTAACTTAATCGCGTGTTCCTCATCTTTAATCTCTATAGGCATTAACCTACACCGTATAAACGGTATCACACAGTTTTAAAAGTTATTGATCAGTGATTCCTGAGGTTGTAGAGTTCAGAGTTCAACCTAGGTATTAACGCCATGACCACAGCATTAAATGTGAGGTCCTCCCTAAGTACCTTACCGTTGGATAAGATCTTTATGAATCCTCCATACTCACCTATATCCTTAGTCTTGAAGTACTTATCAACAACTACTTCTAACTCCCCAGCACTACCTCTAAGTATTTCATCAACGAATACGTACGGGACCTCAAATGCTGGGCTTAAACCGTAGGTTATATGACCGTACCTATCAGCAATCACAGCTACGTGTACGTCAAACCACCTATCACCTACCCTGAATAAACCTGCCTCAACACCTACCCCATGGTCTGCAGAACCTACAACCTCTAAAGACTTTAAAGCCCTGTTTAAAGACCCCTTAAATATGGTCTCCATACCTAACGGTTGTGGCGGTACTTGAGAAGGTACTTCAACACCTACTACCTCAACATCTAACGAGAAGAACTTATACGCCCTCTCAACACCGACGACTTTAGACTTATTCCTACTACCAACTACTACTAACATCTCTGCCCTCAAAACAATCTAAAACCCTTTAAATAAGATTTATTATGTGATGAACAGAGTATTTCAGAGGTGTTGAGATGTCTGTAGGGAGTGTTTTAGAGGGTGTTAAGGATCTCTACGGTATAGTACTCTTCTTCAGGGATAACTGCGTAGATGATGACCTCTACGAAGCTTTAGATAAGGTTTTACGTATGATTGAGGAATTCCTAATGAGTAGTGATGTTAGTGAGGAAAAAGCTAAGGACTTTATGAATGAGTTATACAGCTTCGTTAGGTCTAACCCACTCACTAAGTTCTTAAGCATATATATTAGGGATTACATCACTTCTTAAGTACTTGAGGGTTAACAGGGTTTAACGGGGGTAACCCCTTAAACCTACGTACGACTTCCTCAGCAGCCATTAACGCAACCCTCCTCATACTCTCATATGTTGAACCACCTACATGAGGTGTTATCACTACGTTCGGTAGCTTATACAGTGGGTGTTCTGGAGGTAGTGGTTCAGGGTCTGTAACATCTAATGCAGCACCAGCTATCCAACCCTCCTTTAAAGCTTTGTAAAGTGCTTCAGTATCTATTAAACCACCACGTGCTGTGTTAACTATAACAGCTGTAGGCTTCATCACCCTCAACCTACCCTCATTAATTATATGGTGCGTCTCCTTAGTTAGTGGTGCGTGGATTGAGACTATATCAGCCTGCTTCAGTAATGTCTCTAAATCAACTAACTTAACACCTAATTCCCTAGCCTTCTCCTCAGTTACGTATGGGTCGTAAGCAATTACCTCAGCACCCATAGCCTTAACGATCTTAGCAACTCTAGAACCTATATTACCAATACCTACTAAACCTACAACCTTACCGTAAACCTCATTACCTGTACCGTAAACCCTAGCATCATCCCACCTACCCTCAAGCATCTTATCAATAATTAGATGTAACTTCCTTAAGATAGTTATCATAAGCCCTACAGTGAGTTCAGCAACTGCTGGGGCGTTAGCACCTGGTGTGTAGGTTACTAGTATACCCCTCCTAGTAGCTTCCTCAACATCAACTCTATCATAACCTACGCCGTGGATTGAAATTATCTTTAAGTTAGGGCATACATCCATTACAGACTTATCAACCCTACCAATCCTAACTAATATAGCGTCAGAACCTTCAACACCCCTCAACACATCCTCATCAACTACCCAACCCTTAGTAGTTACGAACCTCACGTTAAAGTACTCTAACAACATCTTAACAGCGTCTTCATGGAGTGGAGCATCCTTAGTTGAGAGTACAGATACTACAGGCTTACCTGACATTCAAACTCACCGGTAGTAACTTAACATACGTAATAAATTCTTTAGTGGTAGCCGGGCGGGGATTCGAACCCCGGTCACGGGGGCCAAACTCGGGGGTAAGTTAATGGCTTACCTGCCCCGCATCCTTGACCGCTAGACGACCCGGCTTCATAATAACTAATTATAATGAAGACTTAAATACTTTATGTTGATTGGTTAATCCTTAAGGTAATACCTATAAAAAACTATCTATCTAGAGTCTTAAACAGTATCTCTTATAACTTACTGAGGATAATGTAGTCTTAGGTGTCTGAATGAGTAGGGCTTGCTGTGTAGTTAAGATGTTGAGGGAGTTAGGGATACGTTCAGACTTCAACTCATTTAAGGATAGGTTACTAGCTCAGAAGATAGTCTACATAGCCCAAACGGTATTCGGTATTGACTTCGGGTATAAGTTCATATGGCATATAAGGGGTCCTTACTCTAAAATCCTCAGTAGAGATCTTAGGGTTTCTGTAGACCCTACATGTAGGTGTCCTGAATTAAGTAGTGAGTCTTTAGGTAAGCTTAAATCATTAATTAATGATTTAAGGAGTTTAGGTAATGACTTAAGCATGTCTGCCGAGGTATTAGCTAGTTACTTAATGCTTTCTAGGGATGTCTACCCAAGACCTGAAGACCCTATCAAGGAATTAATAAGTAGGAAACCATACATCAGTTATGACGACGTTCAAAACATATTAAAAATTTATAGTAAGTATGTTGTTTAACCACTCATCACTAACTTCTCAATAGTTTTTACAGCTGCTTCAGCATCAGCTACCACTACACGGTCTACCTCATAGCTTAACATCACGTCAGGGTCCTTCAACGCATGTCCGGTAGCAATAGCTACTACCACCTCATCACCTCTGATAATACCTAAATCTACAGCCTTCCTAACACCAGCTATAGATGCTGCACTAGCTGGTTCAACACCTAAACCTTCTAACCTAGCTAGGTCTTTCTGAGCGTTTAAGATCTCTAAATCACTAACGCTTAAGGCGTACCCCCTACTCTCATTAAGTACTCTTAAAGCCCTCTCCCAATGGACTGGATTACCGATCCTGATGGCTGAGGCTATAGTCTCTACCTTAGTCTCAGGTACGTACTTACCGTTATGGAAAGCCTTAACTATAGGTGATGCTCCCTCAGCTTGTACAGCTAATACCTTAGGTAACCTCTTAATCAACCCTAAAGCCCTTAACTCCTTAAGCCCCTTCCACAACGACGTTATATTACCTGCATTACCTACAGGTAATACTACCCAGTCAGGAACTCCTAACTCATCAACTATTTCATAACCTACTGTCTTCTGACCCTCAATCCTCCAAGGATTGACTGAGTTGAGTGGGTATACTTTAAGGTCGTTAGCTAACTCCATAATCACCTTCATAGCTGTGTCGAAACCACCTTCAACCTCAATTACCGTAGCACCGTAGAGTAAGCCCTGCCCCATCTTACCCTTAGCAATACCGTTCTTAGGGACTACTAAGATTGGTTTAAGCCCTGCCCTCCTAGCGTATGCAGCCATACTAGATGATGTATTACCTGTTGATGCACAGACAACAGCTCTAACTCCTAAGTACTTAGCTATAGTGATCGCTACAGTCATACCTCTATCCTTGAAACTACCTGTTGGGTTAGCACCTTCAAACTTAACGTAGAGGTTAGTAAGTCTTAAAGACCTACCTAAATTACTAGCACGTATTAATGGTGTCCCACCCTCATAAAGTGTTACTACCTCTGCATCCTTAGGTACAGGTATTAACTCCCTATACCTCCACACATAGAATTTCCTACTCCTGAATAACTCCCAACTAACTTCAGCATCTACAGACCTTAACTCAACCCTGAGAAGACCTCCACAATCGCAGAAGATCCTACGACTTAATAACTCGTACTCCCTACCACATTTCTCACAAATTAATAGGTTTGGGGCATCTAAAACCACCGTAACTCCTATACCTAAGGACTTAAATACTTATCGTTTACTTGGTAAAGACTATAAATTATCTGTAGTTAATGTGTTATTAGGTGGGCCTCACGGTTAAGGTTAAGACATCTTTAGATAGTGGTAAAGGTGTTAAGAGTATTTATGATGAGGTCTACGGCTACATACCGGTATCTGAGGTTGAGCTTAAGGTAATTGAGACACCGACTGTTCAGAGGTTAAGGAGGATTAAGCAGTTAGCACTTGCTTGGTATGTATACCCTGGAGCACTACATACTAGATTCTCACATTCTTTAGGGGTTATGCATGTAATAGGTATCCTGGCTAGGAAGTTCATCGATGAAGGCTACGTAAGACGTGATGATTATGAGTTATTAAGGGTTGCTGGGATATTACATGATGTAGGTCATACACCCTTCAGTCATGCTATCGAGTCATACATGACTCAAGCCTTCAGGATTAGGCATGAGGAGTTAACCACCTACATAATAGAGACTGACCCATACTTAAACGAGGTCTTCTCAGAATACGGTATAAATCCTAAGGAGGTAGCATCAGTTATTAGGGGGAATCATAAGGAACCACTGTATAATATGTTATTATCTAGTGATTTAGATGCTGACCGTATAGACTACCTACTTAGGGACTCACTACATACTGGGGTAGCTTACGGTATGATAGATATTGACAGGATATTACATACGATAACTGTGGATAAAGATGGTGAGTTAGCAGTTCCTTCAAAGTCTATACAGGCAGTTGAGAACTTCTACATAGCTAGGATGCATATGTACAGAGCTGTTTACCACCATAAAACCATAGCTGCATTTCAAGTTATGATGAGGACTATATATGAGATGATACTGAATGAGTTAGGTGATTACCTAGAACCATTCACTACTTTACCGAAGATCTTATCAAGTATTAGGAAGGGTGAGTTCTACTTATGGGATGATAACCTCATAGCAGGCACTATAAACTTAGTGTTAGTTAGGGGTTTAGGGAGTGAAGTACTTAGAGAGTTAATCAGGTTATTACTGAATAGGGTTGGTTATAAGGCAGTATACGATGTCGTTAAACTCTCTCAAGAGCCTTTATCTACGGATAGGGATGAAGTAGTTAAGAGGTTAAACGATGTTGTTAAGGACTTAAGTAGTTATGTAGGGTTTAGAGATTATATGACGATACCCTATATAGAGGAGTTAAACTTAGTTGATGAGGACTTATGTGTTAAGGTATTAGATAGAAACACATCTGTGAGGATTACCGAGTATAACTCCTCAATAATTAACTCTATACCGAGGTTCATAGGTATAATTAGGCTGTACGTACATCCGAACATATATGATAAAGCTAAGGAAGTATTACTAAGTAAGGGTATTATATGAGGTTCGGTAAGGTTTTTCAGGTCTTAAACCGTTAGCTGAGGTGTTCTTAACCATTAAGTACGCATCCTCACCATCTGGATAGTAGTTCTTCAACACCTTAACTACCTCATAACCTAATGATTTATACATGTTAATAGCTACGTAGTTACTAACAGCTACCTCCAACTTAAACTTAATGATACCGTCATCACGTAGTCTCGACTCTACAGCATTCATCAGTAACTTACCGATGCCTAAACCCCTATAGTTAGGGTCTACAGCTATCGAGACTATATGTCCTGAGGAGTCCCTATCAACAACAGCTACTACATAACCGACAACATCACCACAATACTCACAAACTAGGAAATACTCAGGGTATAGGTTTAACAACGTAGTGAGTACGAGTATTGAGTATGGATACCTAAAAGACCTACCCTCTATCTCAACTATACGTCTAAGGTCTTCATTCCTAGCCCTCCTAACAACAACACCACACTTACTACTCAAACATAAACACCTCTAAGTAATGGATGTGGTTACTTCCACCACAGTAAGGTACTTCAAACTTATAAAGCAATACATACATTGACTTCAGTATTGAAGACTTATTATATGTGTTTAATGAGTAATTACCTAGGTTAGACACTATGGATTTTAAGAGTAAGGAGACAGCTATTTATCAAGAACCCCGTAGCGGTACTAGGAGATGGATCTATATCGTTGGTGAGAAGGTCATGTTAATTATGGTTGAGTTAGACCCTAACGCAGTAGTTCCCTGGCATACACACCCTCAAGAACAGATAAGCTTCGTATTGAGTGGTAAAGCTGAGGTCAGGACTTCAGAAGGTACTTACGTATTTAGTGAAGGTACAGCATACCACTTCAGACCTAACGAACCTCACGAAACCCGTAATCCAGGACCTGAGAAACTAGTTGTGTTGGAGGTCTTCGCACCACCGCGTGAGGACTTACTGAAGGGTAAGTAAAATCTTTAAAAATAACATATATTTTATATTTAAGTTATGCTTGTTCAGGCTCTAATGGTGAGAAATCTATCTCAGCATCATACTTCCTAACTATCTTAACTCCCTTCAACTCCATGATGATTACGTCTGATGTTACTAGTATTGGGTTCCCACCCTTAACTAGGTGTCCTCCATGTACGTGGCCCCACTGATCGCATACTGCCCCATGTATATGTGTTAATCTATTACCTTTCTCATCCCTACCAATAACACCTGAACCACCTAGGAATGATAGTGGTCCTACAATCTCTTTAGGTGGGCAGTAACTAGCACCTACTTTAACGTTAGGGTTTGGTATGAAGTACATTAAGGTTGCTTTAGCTAAAGTCCCAGTACCTACATCAACATATGCATAATCGATACCTAAATCATCACAAACCTTCTCAACACCCTCAATAATATCAGTACCTGGTTGAAGCCTAACGACTACAACCCTACCGACAGAACCAACAGCAAACTTAAACCTAACGACCAACTACATCACCACTAAATCATTAAGCTAGAGTTTAAAACTTTACTACGTGTTATGCTGTGAGGTCATTTAGTCATACCTAAGTTTATAACCTTACTAACTACTCTATCTATGGGTGGATATGCTAGCAAGTATAAAGAGAAGGCTTCAGTCATTATTCATAAGGTCATACATAGAGTGTTCAGCATCTACTATCTCTAAAGCAGTCTCAAGGCTTCAGACATCTGTTACTGCGATGGGTGTTAACTCAGCGTTCTGTATGTTTAAGATCTTGAAGAGTTTTAGAAAGGGTGGTAAACATAGTGTTGTGGGTGGAGGTAGGGATGGTGATAAGGTTTAAACTACTGAATAAAATTTAAAAGTTATGTTTTAGAATGTTAAGACTGCTCTCCCTCTAACCTCCCCCCTCTTAAGTTTCTCGATGGCTGTGTTAACCTCCTCAAATTTGAATAACTCTACACGTGGTTTTACCTTACCATCAGATACTAGTTTTAAACTCTGAAGTATGTCATTCCTTGTGAATCCTATATTACCTACTACCTTAATATCCTTTAATATCCAGTCTATCACTGGTAGTGATAACTCACCTACTGGCAACCCTATAAGTACTAAAGTCCCTCCAGGCCTTAAGGATTCGTAGGCCTGCCTCATAGCTTTAAGGGATTCTACCGTAGGTAATGCTACGTCAGCACCTCCTAAGTCCTTAATATATTTGACAGGGTCTTCCTTAGAAGCATTTACTACGTAGTCAGCACCTAACTCCTTAGCGAATTCTAACTTACTCTCAAGTACATCTACAGCAACTACCTTAGCACCTAACACCTTCGCTATCTGAACAGCGTTATGTCCTAAACCACCTATACCGAAGACAGCGACTAAATCCCCGGGATATACCCTAGAAGCGAATGTAAGTGCTCTATAAGGTGTTGCTACAGCATCCGTAGCTGAAGTAGCTTCTGGGAACGGTACGTTATCAGGGATTTTAAGTACGTGGGATGCTGGAGCTCTAACAAACTCAGCATAACCACCATCAACACTATAACCAGTATTTAACTGATTCTCACATATATTCTCACGACCTACTAAGCAATACCTACACCTACCGCAAGTCCACCAAAGCCATGATAACGCAACCCTATCACCAGGCTTTAAATGAGTAACACCATCACCAACAACCTCAACAACACCTGCAACTTCATGACCAAGTATATGAGGTAGTGGTTTAGGTAATGGAATCTTACCCTCAATAATCTCAAGATCTGAATGACATATACCTACAGCCTTAACCCTAATGACGACCTCACCGAATCCAAGCTGTTACAGAATTGACGGTAGGTTTAAATATCTAAAATTATACAATTATTTAGATCCTATGATCCGCACTGCGGTGAGGTGTACTGAGTAGTGATGAACCTATACCCTCAGATGGGAGCCTCATGGCGTTAGGCTCTACTGGGGCCCATGGAGTGTGGGTGAAGCTAATGAACCCACACCAAGGCCCAACCCCGTTAACGGAAATACAAGTACCGTTAGCGGGGAACGCTTAGGATCTGGGACCTCCTCAATAACTAAAGGTTTACCGATTTCACGAAGTAATGCAGCTCTCATATAATCACAAGTAATTCTACACTAGAAAAATTATAAATTTTACAAATACTTAAGCATTTATTAATAATAATTAAATTATAAATAACTTACATACTTACTTAAGTTTTAAGTTGAGAAACTATTTAAGGAGTCTTTAAATTACTTTAAGGGGTGTTGATGTGGTTGATGTTAGGTATCACTATAAGTACTTACTTATCCTACTACTCCTCCTAACTACTGTTGTAAGTGCTCAGACGATTAATGTGGAGGTTGATGAGTCTGGTGTTTGTTTAGTGAGTATTAAGGTAGAGGTTGGTGATGGTTTACAATCGGTTAGACTACCTATAGAGCCTATAGCAGCATCTATAGTGGCTTTAGCTGATGGTAAAGCCTTACCTGTAATATATGAGAATAATACGTTGTATTTAATACTTGATAAGCCCTCAACTGTTGATATTTCATATGTAGCTAACGTATCATTAGTAGGTAATGTATTCCATCTAAGCATTAATACTGACGATAACTTAACCTTAAAGATACCGACGTCAAGTGTTATCCTACTAACACTACCTAAGAATATAATTAGTTTTAAGGAGGAGGGTGGGGTACTCACCCTAGTGGTTAGAGGTCCTCAGGAAATTACGTACTCATTACGTGTACCGAGTATAACTCAAACAGTAATACCTACACCCACCAACACTGCTACGACACAACCTACCGTAACGCAACCTACGGTAGTAACTCCGAAACCTGACTACACATCACTACTAATTACCGGTATAGTAGTGGTTGCTGTAGCTTCAGGTGTTACCTACGTAGTACTACGTAGGAGGAGGGTCGGAGATATAGATAAGTTACTTGATGATGTTGATAGGAGTATTATAAGGGAGTTGAAGGCTAGGGGAGGTTCTGCATTACAGTCAGAGCTTCAGGTCTCTATAAACGTTCCTAAGACTACGTTATGGAGGCATGTTAAGAGGCTTGAGAGGTTAGGGGTTGTTAGGGTTGAGAAGGTAGGGCTTCAGAATAGAGTAACGTTGGTGAGGGATGTTAAGGTATGAGGGTGGAACAGGTGGGAAGAGTGTTTCACGACTACCCTAAAATATATTGTAGTAGGATGTTTTTAGTGGGGGTAGGTATGGATGTACGTAAGGTAATGGCTTTAACGTTGATGATGTTGATGTTAATACCTATGACTGCAGTAATAACATCATCACAGCAGACTGTAGGGGTTAGGGATAGAGCTTTACTCCTACAGAACATGCTGAAGAACGCATTAACACTTAATATCTCATCAGAACTCAAGTCTGAGATTGAGGGATTAGTAAGTACTAATACCTCAGCGTTAAGTGATAAAGAACTTGAAGGATTTATAGAGAGATGTGAGGAGGTCTTAAGTAGGGTTAGGGAGGAGGTTAGGGTTAGAGCTGGTGAAGGTGTTAGTGATAGGTATAATGAAGGGTTGAAGAAGTCGTTGGAGGTTAGGGTAAGGACTATGGAGAGGTTATACGGTGTACCAATTGAGGAGGTCGGTAATATATCTAAGGCTAAGAACCTCGGTGAGTTGATGAACACCTTAAAAGTAGTTAATAGTAAGTTAGATGGTGTTAGGGCTAAGAACTTCTCTGAAGCTATGGAGAGGAGGGTTGAGGACACCTTAAGAAAACCTGACGTAGTAGGTGTTGAGAGGTCTGTACAGGAACTCGATAAGGTTGTTGGGGTTTTAAATAGAGTGGTTAGTAGGTTGGAAGGGTTAGGAGTCCCTACAGTACCTATTGAGGCTTTAAAGAACGCTACAGTCAGGATATCAATCACTAAGGAACTCCTCGGAAACTTAAGTAAGGAGTTGAGAGGTGTTCCCCAACCTAAGCCTGAAGTAGTTAGAGAGTTTATTAATAAGTCAGTAGGTAAGTACGGCATCGATGTTGAGGAGCTTAAGGAGGAGGTTGAGGAGTTAAGGAATGTAGCGTTAGAGCATAACTTAACTCAAGTACTTGATAAGATAGAGGGTATATTAGAAAGACTTGATAACTTAACAAC
Organism: Desulfurococcaceae archaeon; assembly: GCA_020832985.1. Classification (GTDB taxonomy): domain Archaea; phylum Thermoproteota; class Thermoprotei_A; order Sulfolobales; family NBVN01; genus CAZZLT01. The sequence goes on from JAJHRE010000003.1 coordinate 23,860, forward strand.
TGCTTTACAGAGTGTTAATTACTCAAGTATTAAGGATATCGTGAATGTCTTAGCTAGTGTAAGGGCTGAGATCCCTAAGATACGTGATGAGATCAGTAAGTCGTTAGGTGAGGTCCCTGTTAGGAATATAGATAAGGCCTTCAACACAACCTTAGAGAGGGATAGGGAGTTATTAAGGGAGGTTAACGAGACATTAAAGTATATTAAGGATAGGTTAGGCAGCATCTGCCCGCAAACTACGAACGTAACCATATGTAAGTTCGTGAACTTAACAACTATCCAACATTACGAGGAGATCATAAAATCACTAAATAAGAGTTTAGAAGAGGCTGTTAATACCTACGGGACTGGAGACCGTATTAAAGCATTACATATGGTTTTAAGTGTAGGTGCTAACTTATCGAGGATTAAAGCATGGTTAGAACCAATATACAATATACTTAAGCATTTAGAGGTTAAGGGTGTAGGTGTTAGTAACGCTATTAAGTCGTTAACGGATAACCTAACTACTAGGTTAGAAAAGATTGTGAAGTATGTAGGAGATATTACGAAGAAGGTAGATGAGATGAGGGAAGGTCCTAAGAAGAGTATGGCTAAGAAGTTATTAGATGATGTGGTTAGAGATGTTAATGAGTCTAAGAACCTATTAACACTTACACAGAAATCACTATCTGAGGGTAGGGAGGCTGAAGCTACCTCATACCTGAGTAAGTTACAAGGGTTGGTGACGTCTTTAGAGGCTAGGATAGCAGTACTTGAAAAACTAATATCTTCGTAGTCCTTAAATCAAATCTTTTTTACTTGAAAGTGAATTCCTCACCAGGTCTTAATACCACTACTTCAGTACCTATACCTAACCTCTCAACACCTCTCTTAAACTCCTCCGGGTCAGTCATTATCACATCGAATGTATTGTAGTGTATCGGTATTACGTACTTAGGTCTTAACAACTCAGTAGCTTTAACAGCTTCTTTAACACCCATAGTGAAGTGACCTCCGATTGGTAGTAGAGCTACAGTTATATTATATAACTCCTTAAGTAGTGTTAACTCTGCAACTAATCCAGTATCACCTGCGTGGTAGACACTACCTTCAGAACCTATCAACACAACACCTGTAGGGTGACCTCTACTTGATGAGTGGTGAGCAGGTGTTAGTACTGCAGTTACCCTACCTAGCCTTATAGGTCCGCCGATATTAGCACCTACAACTCTATCACTACCTACCCTACTACCTAACTCATTAGCTAATTCGTAAATACCTACTAATTTAGAGTTCTTAAACATCTGAAGTAGCTCTACAGTATTACCTACATGGTCTCCATGGTCATGAGTTACTACTACATAATCAACACTAACTACATCCTTAACGAAGTCCTCAACAGACTTATAAGGTGATGATGGGTTAGTAACCCAAGGATCTACTAATACCTTAACACCATCTAACTCTACTAAAGTACATGCGTGACCATACCAAGTAATCCTACCCATATAGAAACCCAATTAATACCTCATAACTAGAGTTTAAAGTTTTAAGGTGTTTCCCCCACTTTAGAGTAGGTAGTTGAAGTGGTTGTAGATATAGTTGTAGTACCACTCGCATCTAAGGTCCACGGCCCTCAATACTATGAAGAACTCCTTAAGTCTGTTGAGGATGTCTTCATCAGTAATAATGTTAAGGTCTTAAACATCATAGACTCTGATGAAGGGTTAAGTAAGGATGTTTTAGATATGGTCGGTAACTCACTACCCATACTCCTAATACTTACTGGAGGTACTAGTAGACTAGCTACTAAGTTATTAAGTATGTGTGGTGTTAAGAGGGCTTTAATAATAGCTCATGAAGGACATAACAGCCTACCATCAGCGATATCTATTAGAGGTAGGGTTGAGAGGGAGGGGATCTCTGCATACATATTCTTATGTAGTGATCTGAGGAGTAGTGATTGTTTGAGGACTATAGATACTGTCTTAAGGGTTGGTAAGGCAGTAGCACAGATAGTTAATCTGAAGGTAGGGGTTGTAGGTAGTGTAGATGATGAGGAACGTGAGTTATTTGAGGAGGTCTTAAACTCTAAGGTGGTCTCAATAAGTTATGAGGAGTTAGAACGTAGGGTTAGTGAGGTTAGGGATGAGGAGGTCTTAGAAGTTCTGAGGAGGTTTGAAGGAAGTGTAGGTGTGTCAGACCTCAATACTGATTACTTGAGGAAGGCCCTTAAAATCTACGTAGCTTTGAGATGGTTTGTAGAGGGTGGAGGTCTTAACGCATTAGCAATTAACTGCTTCCCATACCTGATTAAATATGGTGTTACACCATGTATTGCTGTATCCCTACTTAATGATGATGGTGTAGTTACTGCGTGTGAGGCTGATTTAAGGTCATTAACACTTATGCTTATGTCTAAGGCTTTAGGGAGGTATTCATGGATAGCTAATCTCGTAGGGGTTAGTAGTAAGCAGTTGAAACTAGCTCACTGTACCATAGCTACTAAACTAACCACTAAATGTGGTGTAGTAACTCACTTCGAGTCAGGATACCCGTACTCACTAACATGTAAGTTACCTGAGGGTACATACACTTTAGTAGGTATTGATAGGGACTTCTCAACCATAGCCACCCTTAAGGTGAGGTTATTAAGTAGTGGGTTGATGTCTGACGAGATGTGTAGGACTCAAGCAGTTGTTGAAGCTGATGTAGACTTAAGTAACTTCCCGAACATAGCATTAAGTAACCACCACATCCTAATACCTGGTGATGTAGTTAATGATTTAATGATTATAAGTTATTTATTAGGTGTTGAGTCTATTAAGTATGAGTTGGTGGTGAGTTATGGTTAGAGTTGCTGTTGGGTCTGACGATAATTACCGTATATGTGGTTTCGTAGTTGATTACTTAAGGTCTAAGGGTTTTGAAGTAGTGTTAGTAGGTAGTGTTAAGAGTGGTAAGCCTGAGCCATGGCCTGAAGTAGGTTTCGAGGTAGGTAGGTTAGTAGCTTCTAAAGTTGTTGATTACGGAGTAGTCATATGTTATACAGGTACTGGAGTATCCATAGCTGCTAATAAAGTTAGAGGTGTTAGGGCTGCATTATGTGTTGATGCTAAGACTGCTCAAGGAGCTAGACTATGGAATGATGCTAACGTCTTAGCCTTAAGTGCTAGACTCCTCTCTGAGGAGTTAGCTAAGGAGATAATAGATGCTTGGTTCTCAGTTAAAGAACCAGACCCAACAGAAGTTAATAATATAAGGAAGATTACAGAATTCGAAGGTACTAACCCTGAGTGAGTTCCTTCCTAATCATATATAGTAATGGTATACCAGTAGCTGAAGCTATGGTTAAGATAGTTAAGCTTAAGTCGTAATTACCTGTTAGGTCGTGGGATAAACCACCTATTATAGGGCCTGCAAGCATTGACATAGTAGCTGAGGTCAGTAGTAAGCCGTAATTACTTCCTAAGTACTTAGTACCCCACATCCTAGCAGCTATTAAAGGTATTAAAGCTACGTTAGTACCGTGGATCACACCTATAAGTGATGACCCTAAATACGTTAGAGGTAGGAACCTATAAGTTGGGAGTAACGCTATATTTAACGTTGATATGATGTATACAATCATTAATATCCTGTAGATACCTATACGTTCAGCTACCTCACCAATAACTACCCTAGTTAGGAAATTCACTAACGAATACACACTAACAGCTGTTGAAGCTATTAAAACACCTACACCTACATACTCCATAACAAACGGTGTTAGGTGTGAGGCTGCGAAACCATCTATCAAGCTTGTGAGGAATATCATAGACCAAGCCATGTAGAAGGTCTTAGTCTTAAGGATATCTAATGGAGTGTACGTCCTAGAACTAACTACCTCATCCTGTGGTTCGGTAAGGACTACAGTTGCTACAGACATAACGATGACTGATGCAGTAGCTATTGCTAAGGTTGTTAACCTCCACCCGAAACAACTTACTAAGTAGGAGGTTATCGGAGCTAGTACTAGAGTACCTAAGCTATAACCTCCTGAGGTTAGACCTGCGGCTAACCCCTTACGAGTCCTGTAGAACCACTTAACACCTAAGGTAACTGCTAATACGTAACCTAAGGCTTGACCGATACCGTAGATGAATGCGTAGGAGATAGTAAGCATCACTATATCCTGAGATATTGACGTCAGTATTAAGCCTAGACCTGTCGAGACTGTTGTTAAAGTCAGTGTTAGTTTTAGACCTAATCTAGACTTGACGTAGTCTATCATCGAGAATCCTACGACGTTCACTATAGACATTAAACTAAACGGTAGTACGACGAGAGCTCTAGATATCTTAAGGTCTACCTCAACATAAGGTACTAATACTGACCAGACATGCTTAAAACCTAACATAAAGTTTATTAAGAAGCATAATGTAAGGATTAACCATGGATTAACCCTAAGCTTAGTTGACGTCCTCGGCATTTAACCTACCGTGAATCCTAGATTAACTAATACGTTCTTGAGTTCCTCAACTTCTTGAGGTGTTAGTGATGGTAATGGCTTACGTACAGGGCCTGCTGGGAGTCCAAGTAATTTAAGTGCTACTTTACATGGTGCTACATACCCTGGCTCATACTCGAAGAACCTGAAGAGTTCTTGGAGTTTAAGATGGAGTTCGAAGGCTTCTTTATAATTACCTTTAACAAATTCGTTATATAGTCTCACCATTTGCTTAGGTACTACACATGCAGCTGTTGAGAATATCCCACGACCACCAACACATAATGTTGGGTAGAACTGACTATCAATACCTGTAAGGACTGAGATTTTATGACCTACAAGTCTTATAATCTCTATAGTCTGACCTAAATCACTATTACTCTGCTTCATACCTACAACATTACCTAACTCAGCAATCTTACCCATTAACTTAGGATCTATATTATGGCCTGTATATACTGGGTTATTATATACGACTACAGGTATTTCAGATTTCTCAGCTAATTCCTTAAAGAACTCATAAATGGATTCCCTAGGCAGTTTATAATAGTATGGAGGTGTTGCTATAACACCATCAGCACCTACATCCACTGCATGTTTAACATAAGTTAAAACCTCCTTCAAACCACATGCAGATACACAAGCAATTAATAACGTATTTGATGGGACAACCTCCCTAACAACCTCAAGAACTTTAAACCTCTCATGAGGTAGTAGGTGTGGGAACTCACCATTACCACCAGTAGTCATAATACCGTGAACACCACACTCAACTAAATACTGAGTTAATACCTTCAAACCCTCAACATCTAACTCATAATCATCTCTAAAAGGAGTAACTATAGCAACTATAACACCTCTTAAAGATTCCTTAGTCAGCTTCATAACATAGACCCTAGATTAAATTTTAAGTAAAGCTAAAATACTTTAGCTCTACTAATGGAATGCTTTTTATAGCATTTCCGGGTTGCTGACGGCTCCCGCCATGAATGGCGAGGGTTCTAACCCTCTAGGGCTTTCCCTCATTGATCAGAGCCCCTCACGGGTGCGGCATCACTACTCAGGCCCCGCCGTCAGCTCCGGAGAGGTGTGAGCTCATAGCCTGTTAAGCTCGCCCACACCCAACACCAGGAAGAGGTACTGGAGCAAAACCTTATAATCTTTTCGATAGAACACCTCCCCGCCCTAAAGGACTGAGCCTCCAACAAAAAGCGAATATTCATACATGTTATATAATTATAGCATTATTTAACCATCAATACTGTTCCACCACCATTATTCAGTAGGTGGTAGTTCATAGTCCTTTACTTTCTCAGACTCATCCTATCTACTTTTCAACGGCTGTATTACCCTACCACTCTATAGGAGTTGTTCACCTCTAGTTACCTGAAGGTACACCCATCCCCATCAGGTAATCAGAGTTCATAAAAAGCTTCGTAAACCTCAAGACCTCATCATCACGTTTAGGAAATGTTTAAAATTTTTATGAATGTTGAAAGAGCTTATACAGTCTACAGAAAGTCTACCTCTACGAGGACTTATACTTTGACAATTGTTATAATGTCTTTAGCTATTGGGAATCCCTACCTCCAATACTTCGGAGGTTCACTTTTCCTAATGCTTTCTTTCGGTTCCCATGTAAATCTCCAATACCCTCTACCAACATCTTCAAGTGCTATGTTAAGCTCACTTATCATCTTATCACTTAGTAAGACTTCATCAGCTAGGGGTGAGATGACGACGTCTGCCTCAACATACTGGGTATCTATGTTGGGTACTATGACTTTTACTTTAACAGCTTTTGACGCTACCCAAACTCTTAAGGGACCTCCAGCTGTCTCAAAAACACTCTCATCAATACCCCTTACTGGAGGCCAGAGTGTAAGGGATTCCGCAACTTTAACCGGTATTAAAACTTGCGGAGTTTCAGACTCATAACCACTATTTGCAAGTGCTGATGTCTCAACCCTCGCCCCCTCTTTAACTAACTCTATCCTCACTCTTACAACCAATTAAATCACCTTTAACAGCTCTAATCCTACCAATCCTTGTTCTATGATCTCTAATCAGACCTATAAAAACAGTCTCTCTCCTACACATACACGTCATAATATACTTAAAGATATTTAAACCTTCATTAAAACGTTTGGAAGCACACTTTCAGCATTTAAAGAAATTATTTCTCAGTAAGTGGTACTTCATCCCTTTCATATTCGTTAATTTTAATCTTACTATCTACTTCTCAATAACTCCCTTACCCACTACAGTCCTGACTATGAAAGCTCACTTACCGTCTAGGGTTATGACTTCTTTCACCTCTCTAGCTAGTTTCATAATAAGCTTCTCTTAAGGTTTAAGGGGCTTAAAAATATTTTAGCTTTCTAATGAGTTATCTTAGGTGGTGTTTTCGCGTATTACTGAGGTACTCACACATGTTGGGATTATAGCGTTACTCGTATTACTAGCTGTCACACTTGTTTATTATCCTGAATTCAGGTTATTAGTGTTTATAACGTTTATAGTGGTTATAACGTTGGTAGTGTTTATAAGTCGTAGAGCTGCTAGGAAACCACCGAAGTTATTTGATGTTATAGCTGATGAGGTTAGACGTGGTAGTATGTTATTTGAAGTTGATGATGATGAGGTATCTAGGTTGCTTGAGAAGGACTTCATATTATATGATGAGTTCAGAAAACAGAGTTTTAAGGCGTTGATGGAGTCTATGATCATAATACCTATATTCTTATGGTACTTCATATACTTCTACTTAATCCTGCCTAGATTCGTAATCACTGACTTAAACTTAAAATTAATAGCGTATATCGTAGGCTTCGTAGTACCCTACATACTTTACGTAGCTTCAGAGTTTGTGTTTAGGGTTAAGACTTTAACCTACGTATTAAGAGGTTATGAGGTTTATGATAGAGGTATAGTATCGATTAGTCAGTACATAGTTATTAAATTCCCGTTGAGTAAGGACTACATAGTGAGGGAGTATAGTAAGAGGAAGTGTATTGAGCTGTCCAGAAAGCATGGTGGATACACAGTAAGGTTCTTACTCTACACTAAGAACACGCCTAAACTCGTAGAGGTATTAAGTAGCTATGGTAAGGCTGAGGTAATATCCGATTAACCGATTTGATGTAACTAATAAATTAAATTTTAGTAGTTAGAAGAGAATGCTGACTCTCGGTAAGGAATTCATAAGCTATCACAGTCTTACCTAATTCAAAAGTTGTGAATGTTTCAAGAAAGTATTTTTTAGTTTACAGTATTACATTATTTGAGGGTTCTGTATGAAGGTGATTAGGTTTTCAGATACTGCTGAATTCCACCACCCTGAAACACTCTTACGTAGGGTTAGGATCTACGGTAACCCTCAGTTAATAGGTATTAAGAACATGAGTATTGGGTTAGCTGTTATGGGACCTGGTGTTAGGGTACCACTACATAAACACGACCATTCTGAGGAGATAATGTTTATAATCCATGGTGAGGGTAAGTTCTTCACTAAAGATAAGGAGTACCCTGTAGGTCCTTACACATTAGTTTACGCACCAGCTGGTGAGGAACACGGATTTGAGAATACATCGACTTGTCAGACCCTTGAATTCCTATTCGTATACTCACCACCTGGTGGTGAAGAACCTATATTTAAGAACTTCGTAAAAGTTAAGGAGTTTACGTATAAGGAGTGATTAGTTAGGAATTTAAACTTAAGTAATTTTTAAACTAATTTAACTACTGTAGCAGTAGACCTTACAACTTTTATCAGTGTTTATTAATTTTAGGGTATAGGAGTGTAGGATGTGGCTATATGTTGATGAAGCTTAAATTAGTTGTTAAGGGTTATCACTCATTGATTTCTTCATTACTTAGGATTCTAACAGCTTCAGGTGTTGTATTACTCCTGCCTGTACTTGTAGGCTTACTCTACGGTGAGGTTATGAACGCCCTAGTCTTCACACTCTTAGGTATATCCTTGATAGTCCCTACATACATACTATCACGTTATATACCTACCACACACTTAAGCCTTAGCTGTGCGTTATTAGTAGCTGGTATTAGCTGGTTATTAATACCGTTAGTAGGTGCTATCCCGTATATAGTGATATGTGGTATACCATTCATTGACGCCTACTTCGAGAGTATGTCAGGCTTCACAACTACTGGTATGACACTACTTACTAATCTTGAATCACTACCTAAGACCATACTATTCTGGAGAGCACTTACTCAATGGGTTGGTGGTATGGGTATAGTACTCCTAACTATAGTGATAGTAGGTATCCCAAGTACTGCTGAACTCTTTAAACTGTATTTAGCTGAGGCTAGGGAGGTTAAGATTAGAGCTTCGACGTGGGTGACTGTTAGAGATTTATGGATAATCTACACATTCTACACGTTGTTATGTACTGCAATACTGATTATACTCGGTATGAATCCCTTCGAAGCCATCACCCACTCACTCACAGCAATAGCTACTGGAGGGTTCTCAACTAGAGATGCTAGTATAGCTGCTTTTAATAATCCATATATTGAGGGAGTCCTCACAGTATTTGAGTTCTTAGGAGCTACTAGTTTCGTAGCACATTACATACTCTTTAATTATGGGGTTAAAGCATTCTTTAAATACTATGAGGTGAGGTACTACATATTCTTAATCTCAATAGCGTCGATAGCTGTAACATTAGATTTGATGTTAAACTTAGGTTTAGACGTATTACAAGCAATTCGATACGGGGTCTTTCAGGTAGTATCGATAATAACAACAACAGGTTACTTAACAGCAGATATTAGTTCCTGGCCTCCATTCACTAAATCACTACTTTTAATTCTGATGTTTATAGGGGGTAATATCTGCTCAACTGCTGGTGCTATCAAGATTGGTAGGTTAGTAATAGCTTTTAAAGCTATAGTTAATGAGTTACAACGTCTATACCTACCCCCAGCTATTGTAAAACCTATTAAGGTAGATACTCATGTGGTGGAGGAAGGGTTAGTGTTGAGGGTACTCTTACTCATATTATTATATATCATAACTGTAGTCATGGGTACGTTAATACTGACATTCTTAGGTTATGACCCATTCTCAGCACTCTCAGCGATAGCATCAGCTCAAGGTAATGTAGGGCCTGCATACATATCATTCCAAAGCCTAAATACCTTAAGTAAGGTGGTGTTGATAATGTATATGTGGTTAGGTAGGCTTGAATTAACACCAGCATTATCAGTATTAATACCAGGTATGTGGAGTCAAGCTAGGAGTAAGGAAGTAGAAATGTAAGTTAATACTTAAAGTAACAACTCATGAAATCAGAAGGTAATACTTAATAACACATACATAATAAAATTTATTAACGTCTTAACTATACACAATAAAAAACCCCACGTATTATAATGCTAAGGTTAATTAGATCCGTAACACCGATATTATCAGGCGCCAACCCACTACATGAAGACCTAATCGGTAGGTATAGGCTTACAGGGTTAAAGCCCTGTAGGCTTATGCTTACAGGTTAGGTCTTCATGTAGTGGGGCGAGGCCTTCTCTAAAGTTCTCTAACTATTAAGTGGTAATACTAGTTGATGGTGTTGAGTTTTTGAATTATTTAGAGGTAGTTATTTTTAGAAGTCTTCAACTCATATTGTCGGGCTTTGAAGATATTTAAAGATGAGGGTGAGTTAATTGATGCTTGTTTGAAGTTATTCGATAGTATAGCTATTCATATGGGGAGGAACGTATATGTTGGGGGTTTAGAGATAGATTTAATTGCTGTAGTCCCGGATATTCTCAGACCTTCAGTTCATGTGTTTGAGGTTAAGAGGAGGCCTAAGCTTAAGCTACTTAAGCAGTTGAGTACTAGGGTTTTAATTTCTGATTACGTCTACGTAGTCCTCCCATATACTGCGTATTCTTGGGCTTTCACATACGTACCGGATTACGTCGGGGTAGTTATAGTGGATAGATTCTTAAACCCACACATCATTAGGTTACCTAAATGGTTAGGTAACGGTAGTGTACTGCTTGACCTAATACTTAAGCATTAGTTAGTGGTAAGTCTTAATATAGGTACTTCAAGATTATGTTACGGTATTAAGTAGTGTTGAGGTGTTAGTAATGTTTATATGTCCTAACCGTAGTGAAGTACATTTACGTGATGCCTTAAGGAGGTCTACATACGTGTTAGATTTTGACGGTGTAATCGTTCATAGATTTACACAGTTCATAGACTTCATAAGTGCTAGGAAGGAGTTAGCTAAGGTCATGATTGAGAGAGGTTTTAATATAGATTTAATCAGGGGTTATATAGATCCTTACGACTTAATCAAGTTATGCTACGGTGAGTGGGGTATTCATAAGGACTTCCAACTATTCTCTAAGATTCTTGAGGAGTATGAGTTAGTAGCTCTACATAGGGTAGTTACTGATTTAAGAGCTAAGGAATTCCTTGAACTATTAATCAGTAATGGTAAGGAGGTATACATCTCATCACTCCAACCTAACACTGTAATATCATTCATAATTAGTAGGTTAGGGATACCTACTGATAAGGTACGTATATGTGGTAGGGATGCTGGGGGGAGGCCTAAACCATACACTGATCAGTTAGTCGGTGTTGAAGGTGATGATGCTGTAGTCTTAGGTGATTCCTGTACTGACGGTTACCTAGCGAGGAATTTAGGCTCATACTTCATAGGGTTAAGTACTAACGGATATACAGAGTATGAGTTATGTAGTGTTGATGCAGTAGCCGTCTTCAACGACTTAGAGGAGTTGTTAGAATTCTTACTGAAGGAAGTATTAAAGTTAGAAGAGAGTTAGTTTCGTAGGGATTATAGATGAGTTGAGTTTATTAATCCCCTCACAATGAATGTTAGGGATTTCTGAATGCGTCTAGATAAGGAGTTATTGCTGAGTAGGGTTGAGTCCCTAGCTAAGGAGTTAGACCTTAAGTACCACGGATGTTCTCAAATGACTTTAAAAGCTATTCAAGAAGTCCTTAACTTAGGTGATGGTAATGTATTTAAGGCTGCCTCAGCATTAGCTGGGGGTGTAGCTAGGGGTGGTGAGGTCTGCGGCGCATTACTAGGTGCTTTAATGGCTGTTAGCTTAGTATTCGGACGTGATAAGTTAGAACCTACGACGGAATCTAAAAGTTATAAGAAGGCTATGGAGGTCGGTTACAAAGTATTTGATGAGTTTAAAGAGACCTTCGGAAGTGTTAGGTGTAGGGATATACATATAAGACTATTCGGTAGGTACTACAACTTAAGAGACCCTAACGAACTCAACGAATTCATCAGTAGCGGAGCTATTGATAAATGCAGTGATGTTGTTAAGACAGCAGCTAAGATAGCTGTTAAGGCAATTCTAGAACATATAGAATAGATAATGTATTTAAATAAAACTTAATTTTCTAGTCATTATAACCACTAATGTAGGAGTTTTAAATAACTTCTTAACATAGCTTCTACTTAAAAGTTCTAAACTATAAGTCAGTATGTCGTACGCGTAATCCTTTAAGTAGTTGTTGACTAGCAATATAATAACTCATACTATTCATGAGGGTTTAGGAATCGTTAGGGATTTATTGTAAGACTGATGCTATGGTTATGACCTAAGGATTACATAATGATTAGTAAGAATACTATCTAGTTATCTTCGAGTATATGTAGGCTTTGCAGGAATTACAATGATAAGACGTTAAAGAACTACTTAACGTTATGACGATATTTAGCATTACCTGATATCTAGGTATTAATTATAATTTATAAATGTTCTAACAATTATTTGCCGGGGGTGCGTTTTGCTCCCTCCCGAGAAGTTATTAGATATGTATTATAAGATGGTACTAATTAGAGCGTTCGAGGATAAAGTCCACGAACTCTTCGCTCAGGGTAAGATCCCTGGATTCGTACATCTCTACGCTGGTGAGGAAGCTGTAGCAGTTGGTGTCATATCTAACTTGAAGAAAGGTGATTACATCACTAGTACTCATAGAGGCCACGGCCACTGCATAGCTATGGGAGTCGATATTAAGGGTATGATGGCTGAACTCTTCGGTAGGAAGACCGGTACGTGTAAGGGTAAGGGAGGTTCTATGCATATAGCTGATTTCGAGGTCGGTATGTTAGGTGCTAACGGTATAGTAGGTGCTGGAGGACCTCTAGCTGTAGGTGCTGCATTAGCTCTGAAGTATAAGGGTACTGATAACGTAGTTGTATGCTTCGCAGGCGATGGTGCTCAGAATCAAGGTGCTATACTTGAGTCACTTAACCTAGCTGCTATATGGAAGCTACCTGTGATATTCGTTGTTGAAGATAACCAATACGCTATATCGTTAAGGAGTTTAACACCATCTAAGCTACAGCCTAGGACCTCAACAGCTAGGTCAGTCGCTGAGAGGGCTGTAGGTTTCGGCATCCCGAGTGTTACTGTTGATGGTCAGGACGTATTAGCTGTGTATGAAGCAGCTAAGGCAGCTGTAGAACGTGCTAGGAGGGGTGAGGGTCCATCACTACTTGACTGTAAGACCTACAGGTATTACGGGCATTTCGAAGGTGATCCTATGGTGTATAGGAGTGTTGAGGAGATTGAGGAGTGGAGGAAGCGTGACCCGATATTACTGTTTAAGCAGAGGTTGATTAGAGATGGTATAGCTACTGAGGAATTACTTGAGGACATCCGTAGGAGGGCTGTTAAGGAGGTTGAAGATGCTGTAGAGTTTGCTGAGAGGAGTCCCTACCCAGAACCTAGTGAGGCATATACAGATGTATTCACAGACCCTTACTACTGAGGTGGTTGTATGGGTGAGGTAAGGGAAATCACATTCGTAGAAGCCTTGAATGAGGCCTTAATGCAGGAGATGGAGAGAGACCCTAATGTCATAGTCATGGGTGAGGACGTAGGTGTTTACGGAGGCATCTTCGGAGTTACTAAAGGGTTACTACAGAAGTTCGGTCCTGACAGAGTTATAGATACACCGATATCTGAGGCAGGATTCATAGGTGCTGCTGTAGGTGCTGCAGCAGCTGGTTTAAGACCTGTAGTTGAGTTAATGTTTGTAGACTTCTTCGGAGTTTGTATGGATCAGATATATAATCAAGCAGCTAAGATGCGTTATATGTTCGGAGGTAAGATTAAGATACCTGTAACGATTAGGACTACCATAGGTGGTGGTCTCTCAGCAGCTGCTCAACACTCTCAAGTACTGTACTCAATATTCGCGCACGTACCAGGCCTTAAGGTAGTAGTACCTTCAACACCTTACGATGCTAAAGGACTACTAATCACTGCTATCAGGGATGACAACCCTAAGATATTCTTCGAACATAAACTACTCTATGGTGTGAGAGGACCTGTACCTAAGGAGCCCTACACAATACCCTTCGGAGTTGCTGATGTTAAGATGGAGGGGAGTGACGTAACCGTAGTTGCTGTAGCCTACATGGTTCACGAAGCTCTTAAAGCTGCTAACGAGTTGAAGAAGGAAGGTATTAGTGTTGAGGTTATAGACCCTAGAACCTTAGTACCGTTTGATAAGGAGGCTGTTATTAAGTCTGTTAAGAAGACTGGTAGGTTAGTAGTTGTTGATGAAGACTACGACAGGTGTGGTTTTGCTTCCTGGGTTGCAGCTATAGTAGCTGATGAGTGTTTCGGGTACTTAGACGCACCTATAAAGAGGGTTACAACACCTACAGTACCAATACCGTTTAGCCCGGTCTTAGAGAAGGAGATACTACCTAACGCTGAGAAGATAATTAAGGCTGTTAAGGAAGTCGTTAGGAAGGCTTAACCTAACCTATTTTTCCCCTTATTACCCATGTTTTCGGTGTTGGTCATGGTTATTAAAGCTGGGTTAATAATAAATCCAGATGCTGGTAAGGATATTAGGAGGTTAGTCTCATCAGCTAGTTACTTAAGTAATTTCACTAAGGTAGAGTTAGGTAAGAGGGTGGTTATGGGTTTAGATGCTGGTGGTGTTGATGAAGTACTCATAATGCATGATAATTACGGTTTAGGTGAGGATGTATTTACTACCCTATCTAAACGTGTCTCAGCTAGTTTGAAGTTAGTTGAGACTAGAGGTACGGGTACGGCTTTAGACACTATAGTAGCTGCTAAGAAGATGAAGGAGGACGGTGTTAAAGCCATAGTTGTAGTAGGTGGTGATGGTACTTTAAGAGCTGTATTTAAGGGTTGTGGAGGTGATGTACCGATGGTCTGTGTTGCAGCAGGGACTAATAACGTGACTGGAGCGTTCTACGACGCAACATTAGTTGGTTACGCTGCAGGATTAGTAGCTACTGGTAAGGTATTAAATGATTGTTTAATTAAGGCTAAATCGTTAGAGGTATTACTTAACGGTAAGTCAGTAGATACTGCAGTCATAGATGTAGCGGTACTTAAGACCCCATATATAGGTGCTAGAGCTATAGTTGATGTGGATTACCTAGCCTATGCAGTGTTTAGTAAGGGTGAGCCAACAGATATAGGTCTAGCATCGATTCTAGGGTTCTTAAGACCTACATCGTTTGAGAGTGATTTAGGTTACTTAGTAGAGTTTGGTGAGGGAGGTCTTAAGGTCAGGTCTGTAGTGATGCCTGGTGAGTTCAGGGAAGTCAGTATTAAGAGTTTTAGACCTGTAAGTATTGGTGAGGTTGTAGAGATCCCGCAGGATAGGTATACAGTGGCTTTAGATGGTGAGAGGGAGTTAGAGGTAACTAAGGACGATGTAGTAGGTGTGAAGCTCCTACGTAACGGACCCTTACTGATAAACGTATGTAGGGTTTTAAGGAGTGTGTCTGTTATGGGTGGGTAACCCATGGTCGTAGAGGTGAGGATGCCTAAACTAGGTTTAACGATGACTAAAGGTGTAGTTAAGAAGTGGTTGAAGAATGAAGGTGATAAGGTAAGTAAGGGTGAGCCCCTACTAGTTATTGAGACTGAGAAGATCACAGCTAATGTTGAGGCCCCTACCTCCGGCTACCTCCTGAAGATAGTAGCTCCTGTAGGGACTACAGTTCCTGTAGGGGGTGTAGTCGCGTTTATAGGTGAGTTAGGTGAGGCAGTACCTGAAGTCATCACTCAACCACAACCTACTAGACCTGTAGAGAGGGTAGTACCTGAAGCCCCCACCCCACCCCCACCACCTACTAGGGTTAGAGCTACGCCTAGGGCTAGGATGATAGCTGAGAAGGAAGGTATTGACTTAAGTCTTATTAAGGGTTCAGGTCCTGGAGGGTTAATAGTTGAGGAGGACGTTATTAAGTATTTAGAGGAGGTTAGAAAGAAGACTAAGACTGGGTTGAGGGTTAGGGAGGTTATACCGTTAACATCTTTAAGGATGACCATAGCTGAGAGGATGACTGAGAGTTTAAGGATTATGGCTCAAGTAACTATATGTAGGGAGGAGGTAGTCGATAACGTCGTTAAGATTAGGGAGGAGTTACTACCGTTGATTGAGAAGGAGGTTGGGATTAGACTAACATACACACCAATACTGATTAAGTTAGTTGCTGAGGTGTTGAAGGAATTTCCAATAATTAACTCAACACTTGAGGATAACATGATTAAAGTTATTGATGAGATCAATATAGGCTTTGCAGTTGCTGTAGATCATGGATTAGTAGTACCTGTAGTTAAGGAAGCTGATAAGAAGTCTTTGAAGGAGGTGGTAATTATATGTAATGAGCTTACTAGGAAGGCTAGGGAAGGGAGGTTAAGTATTGAGGATGTTAGTGGTGGTACATTCACTATAACTAACTTAGGTATGTATGGTATCGACGCATTCACACCTATAATAAACCCACCTCAAATAGCTATATTAGGTGTTGGTAGGTTCGTACAGAAACCTGTAGTTCAGGAAGGTAGGGTAAACATAGCTACTGTATGTACCTTCAGTCTAACCTTCGACCATAGAGTTGTAGATGGGCATACAGCTGCTCAATTCCTCGACAAGCTAGTAAGTTTGATTAAGGATGAGAGTAGGTTGAGGGCTGTCTTAAGTGTCAAGTAGAGAGTATGATGTGTTAGTAGTAGGTGGTGGTCCAGCAGGATATTATGCTGGGTTGATAACAGCTGTTAAAGGGCTTAAGACATTACTAGTTGAAGAGGAACGTATTGGAGGTACTTGCTTAAATAGGAGTTGTGTACCGTTAGCTACATTACTAAAATACTTATCAACTACGGATTTAATTGATAAGTTATCACGTGAGGGTGTAGGTATCTCAGTAGGTAATTTATCCATAGATGCTGGGAAACTCTTCAACTACGTAAGAAGTAATGTAGTTAATACTCTTTCAGAATCTATGAGGAAAACACTTGAGGACTTAGGTGTTGATGTACTGAACGGTAAAGCAGTCTTAGTGAATGATAGTACAGCTAAGGTAGGTGATTCCTACATTAAGTTTAAGAAGGCTATAATAGCTACAGGTCTTAAGTGGGGTTCAGGTAGTGGGGTTAGGCCATGTACAGAGTTTATAGACCTTAATGAATTACCTAGTAAGGTATTAATCATTGGATGTAATCCCTTCGGTTTATCAATAGCTAGTATCTACAGTATGTTAGGTTCTGAGGTCATAGTAGTTGATGAGGGTTCTGAGGTGTTGAAGGATTTCGATAAGGAGGTAGTTAATTACTTGATGTTAGCTTTAGCTGAGAGGGGGGTTGAGGTGATGACCGATACAGTAGTTAATAGCGTCGTAGTTAAGCAGGGGGTTAAGGAGGTACGTCTGGTGAGGGGTAATGAAGTATTAACTGTAGGTGTTGATGAGGTGTTTAACGCATCTGTGTGTAATCCTAGGTTGGATGTGTTAGGAGGCCTCAACATTAAGTTACGTGATGGTTATGTATGGGTTGATGCTAGCTTAAGGACTAGCGTAGGTAATATATACGCTGCTGGTGACGTCACCGGTCTCTCAACATATGCCCACACAGCTATAGTTCAGGGGGTAGTAGCTGGTGTGAACGTCTCTGGCGGTAATATGAACTTCACTTATAGGGTATCACCACGATATACATTCACATACCCTGAGATATTCTCAGTAGGTTTAACTGAGGATGAAGCTAAGAGTTTAGGTTATGAAGTCTTAACAGCACGTCAATCACTAACTTCTAACGCCTTAGCTAGGGCGTCTATGTCTAGCGGTATGGTTAAAGTAGTAGTTGATTCTAGGTATGGGGGTGTATTAGGCGTGCATGCTGTTGGTTACGGAATATCCGAAGTCGTGAATGAGGCATCTATAGCCGTAACTCTAGAATCTACGTCAGACACAGTAATTAACACGTTATTAGCTCATCCGACATTAGGTGAGGTTTTAAGAGATGCATTACTTCAGGTTCTTAAGGTATGAATGTAAGGGTTATAGAATCGTTAATACCTTCAGACCCCTACATGAACTTAGCTGTTGAGGAAGCTCTAAATAACGTCGAAGTTGATAAACCAGTGATGAGGTTTTGGGTTAATAAGCCAGCAGTAGTGTTAGGTAGGTTTGAAGACGTTTTAAGTGAAGTTAATGTAGAGTACTGCTTAAGTAATGATGTAGCTATAGTTAGGAGACACTCAGGTGGTGGTACGGTATACCATGATGAAGGTAATCTAAACATAACTTTAGTGTTACCTAGAAGTTATGGAGGGAGGTTAACATTATGTTATGATATCCTGAAGGACGTACTAGTAAGTACTTTAAACTCCTTAGGACTTAAGAACATAACTACAACATCTAATGAGGTATTAGTTAATGATAGGAAGGTCTCAGGTATGGCTGGCTCACTCACCAAATACTCATTACTTTGTCACTCAACATTATTAGTAAGTAGTGACTTAACTAAGTTAAGAAGTTCTTTAAGGAGGTTGAAGAAGGAGGTGACTACGTTATCGAGTGAGGTCGGGTACTATACAACTATCGAAGAAGTCTACACATACCTAATAAAATCATTAAATGAGGTGTTCTTATGGAGGATCTTCATAGATGATCTAACCGTAGATGAGGTTAAGCTAGCAGAGGAGTTATACCTAAGTAAGTACTTACGTGACTC
The DNA here is from genome assembly GCA_020832985.1 of Desulfurococcaceae archaeon. GTDB lineage: Archaea > Thermoproteota > Thermoprotei_A > Sulfolobales > NBVN01 > CAZZLT01. The sequence continues at coordinate 42,374 of JAJHRE010000003.1, forward strand.
ATGGAACTTCAAAACTTAATATGGTGTTAGCTGATTAGTAGGTAATGATGAGTTTAGACATACGTCGTAGTGGTAATCCTAAATCAACGTCTTCAGACCGATCTACATTGTTTAAGGTGTTTATAGTTTATATACCTCGTTTAAGGTGTTATTAGTGGCAACCCCGTAAATGAACATTAATAATCCTGTGTTATTATTAAGGAGGGTGAAGATCCTCTTAAGTATGGCTTCAGTAACTTTCCTCATAGTCGGTATTGCATTACTAACTACATGTGTTGTGACCTTAATAACTACGTCAGTGTTAAGTATTACTACGATCTTAAGCTACGACTTTTCAGACCTACCTAGACTCATATACCTGATGTTATCAGGTACTATCTCAATCTACGGCTACGTAGAGTTAAATGATGTTTCCTCAGCTATTGATAACGGTAGGTTCGATAATCTTAAGGAATCCTTACTTATCTGGGGTGTTTTAGGGTTGGTGTTCGGTTTAGTATTACCAGGTGTTATATTACTCATAATACTGTTGAGATATTACGATATGCTTATAAAAGTAACTACAGCTATTTAGACTAGGTGTTTAAGTGTCATACATGTATAGTAAGAGGTTTATGGTGTTTAGCCAAGTATATGGACAGTTAATAATCCTCATACTAGCTATAGTTAATACCTACTACCCGCAATACCTCACCTACACATTCGTAATATTCATACTATCTATGTTTATAATGATGTACTTTACTTTAAGAACATCACTTAAGCATGTTGTAGGTAGTGAGGCTAAGGATATAAGAAGTGGTAGGAAGATACTTGAGGTCAGTCCTGAGGATGTCATGAGTGTAGTACAGCATGATTTAAAACTTAATGAGGAGTTAAAACCTATGGTTAAATCATCACTACTGAGTCTAGCTAATATGGTCTTACTACTTCTTTGGTACTACCTATACTTCAACGTAGTCATACATTACTTTGAAGGAGGTGAGCTCATGATTAAATTCATAGGCTTCCTACTAGGTTATGAGATACCGTACATAGCTGTTACTTTACTGAACATATTTATGAGGAGGTCTTCTAAAGTCATGATTCAAGTAATTAGGAGTTACACAATATATGATAGAGGGATTGTAGGGGCTGGAATAACTGTTAAGTTCCCCATACCTAAGGAATTCACAGTTAATGTAGACCCTGCTAGGAAGTTCGTAGAACTAGTTAAAAACGATAAGGATGTAGTGATTAAGTATAGACTCTACAGTAAGAACTATGATAGAATTGCTGATTTAATAAGTAGGTATGGTAGACCTAAAAGTGATGTTAAGTGATTAACTGTAAGGTACTGTGTTTACTTCTTATATTAACCCTAACACTATCGTTAACACCTTTAAAAGCTAGTGTTAATTGCTTAGAGCTTGAGTTAGGTTTAAGAGTAAGTAGGCTATACCAACCAGTAATTCATAACTATATGATTTTAACACCTACAGATTCAGGCGTACTTACCCTAGACTTACGTAGTGATGAGGTCTACATGTTGTTGAGTATGGGTACTCATAGGTTAGGTTTAGTATCAGATAATTTATTAGTAGGTATTAGTAAGACTTTAAATAACACCTACATAACACTCATTAATAACAACTCATTAGTAAGTGTTAGGTTAGACCCTACTTCAGTACTCTACGACTTACTAGGGCTTAATAATGAGGTACTGCTTACTGGGTATGTACTAGTTAATAACTCATACAAGTTACTACTTACTAAATTTAATGTCTCTGAAGTCTCCCTCAACTCATACATAGCTAACTGTACAGCATGTTACGGTAGGAAGGTATTAAGATACGGTGACTCTATATTCGTAGTCGGTTCTACATATTCTAGAGACCCTAACTACTTATGGAGTTATAACGTATTTGTAGGTAGGTTAGATAATAACTACTTAATCGGTAAGTATGTGGGTTTAGAAGGCGATGATGAGGTCGTAGATACGTACTTAATCAACGACTACATCTACATTATATTTAATTCGAGGATCTCAGGACTATACATAGCTGTAGTAAGCTTAGAAGGTCTTAACGTATCTACGTATAAGGTCTTAGTAAATGATAACTTAGTACGATGTACTTCAGCTTCTGTATACGGTGATGATTTATTCATGGTTGTAAACGACTTAAACACTAACTACCTACTAATACTGACTACACCAACATTAACTACTAAGGTATTTAACATAGGTAGTTATTCAACGTTATCAGTAGTAGGTGATTATATAATATTATTGGGTTATAACGTAAGTACTTTAAGGAATTACTTCATAATATGTAACATTACGGACTTCCTCAAGGGTGTTACAGGTAGTAGCTACGCATCGTTAAAACCTACTAAAGCATACCCAACAGATTTAAAGTTAGGTATTACTGAGTATGTGGTTAAGTATGAAGTACTTAATGAGTACTTAACACCTAAGCCAGTTGAGGCTGTGTTTAAGACTTACACACAGGGTCAGGTCAGTCTAACCACCACATCAAGTGATTACGTACTAACTACACAGACCTCAAGCAGACCTCTATACGAGTTTAGAGGTAGGGAGGTCTTACATATCTCTGATATATTCTTAATATTAGGTATTACGTTAGTGATTTCCTCACTAATACTTAAATATTTTATGAGGGTTAGGAGTTAGGAGTTGAGTGTGGACTCACTACTACACGCTATAGAACTCTTTAAATCTGGTAAGCCAGTATTCATCCACGACTCAAGTACTCGTGAAGATGAGGTCGATATGGTTTACCACGCATCATTCATAACCTATAAGGAGGTCTACATGTTGAGGACTGTAGCAGGTGGTTTAATATGTTATGTTATGCCTTATGAAGTCGGTAGGGCCCTCGGTCTGAAATTCATGGATGAAATCCTTAGTATTACTGAGTTTAAGGACTTAACGAGTAGGAGGTTAAGCTACGGTGATAAACCAGCTTTTAGCTTATGGGTTAACTACGTAGGTGTTAAGACCGGGATTTCAGATATGGATAGAGCTCTAACCATCTCGAAACTCTATGAAGTAACTGAGTATGTGTTTAAGGGTGCTGTAGATGTTGGTAGGAGGATGTTCTATGAGTCATTCATAAGTCCTGGCCACGTACCGATACTCCTGAGTAGGGGTGTTAACTTAAGGAGGGGTCATACAGAGTTGAGTGAGTTGTTAGCTAGGTTAGCAGGACTTACACCAGCTACGGTAATAGCTGAGGTACTTGATGAAGGTACTTCAATGTCTTTAAGTAATGCTAGGAAGCTTGCTGAGAGATTAGGTACTGTGTTAGTGGATGGTGACGCATTACTACAGTACTACTTAAGGACTAGTAACTCACCTACTACCTGACCCCTTCAACCAAACAACTCTCTGTGGGTAGGGTATCTCAATACCTACAGCTTCTAACGCCTCCTTAACCTCCCTGATGATCTCCCTCCTAACAGTCCAGAACTCCTGTGAGGGTACCCAGAATAACACCTTTATGATGATGGCGGAATCACCTAAGGAATCAACTATTAGTACTGGTTGAGGTTCTGCTAGTACTAACTCCTTACTATCTAGTAAACTCCTGATGACTTCCAACGCCTTACTAATATTTGAAGTATATGATATAGGTACTGATATATCTACCCTCCTAGCTATAGACCTTGAGAAGTTATAGATCTTAGATGACATTAAATCGTTATTAGGTATGGTTAGTACCTCACCACTCCATAACCTAATCTGAGTTGACATAAGACCTATAGACTCAATAACACCCCAATCATCTCCTACCCTAACAGAATCTCCTACCCTAACCCTACCCTCTAGTAGTAGAGATATACCTGAGAAGAACTGACTTAAGACTTGCTGAGTTGCTAAACCAATCACTATACCTGTAAAACCTACAGCTACTAACAGACCTGATAACTCAATACCTAATATGGATAACACTATTAAGAAGCCTAAGACTAGGATAGATACCCTAAGCGCTCTAGAAATGTTATGTATAACTTCAGGAGGTGCCTTCAACCTCAACCTCATAACGTAATTACTTAACACTATGCCTAAGTAGTAAGATACTGCTATAACGATAACCGATATTAAGATCCGAGGCAGTAGTGGTGAACCAGTAATTAATGATATGATGTCCATAGTTAAGCACCGTACATCATCACATACGTTAACTCCTTACCACTACTTCGATACTTAAACTTCACCTCCCTACTTACTGAGGGTTTATCCTTCGTATATACTTCAATACGGTTCTTATCAGTAGCTCTAACCTCAACTACGTTGAAGAATATCTCACCATCATATGTTAAGTATGTTATTAAGCCGTTTATGGGTATGACTACCCTACTAACACTTAATACAGTATCTAGTACTGAGTTAACGATCATATTAATACTGCCTAAGACCTTAGGACTTACTGTGTTGATTACCCCATGATCAACATATCTACAGAGGACTCCTAAATCTGGAGGTCCGTAAAGTGCGTACTTAACCTTACTTAAAGGTACTGAATCAACTAAGGAATTACCTACGTAAACACCTAAATCCACAGGTATCTTAACCTCTAACGTCATTGAAGACTTAGGTATTAGGGTTATAGGTTCTGAGAATTTAATGAGTATGTAGTCAACATTTATTGAGGTACCTGATGGTGGTAGAGGTCTTAAACTTAATGTAGAGTCCTCCCCAACGTTTAAGACCTTAGACGCTCTATAGCCGTTAACATCTTTAGTAATCCTCAGTAAGTCCTTACTAACTCTCTTAAATACTAACCTACCGTTAGGTAGATCTACAACCTCCTCATTTACTACCCTATAATCATAGTACATGTAGTATCCCCAGCATAAGATGGTGTTGTTTAGTAAGGGCTAGTACTCCAGTAATACTTACTTAAGACTTATAAAAACTTAATTAAATGTTATGGATTAAGCTATCTTCGAAGCTATAGCACTAGCTAGTTCGTAGGTCTTAGCTGAACCTCCTAAGTCAGGTGTTAATACCTTACCCTCACTAAGCACCCTATAAACAGCATCATTAATTGCTCTAGCAGCTCTAATACATGAGTCATCACTGTATTTAACCCCTAACCACTCAAACATTAGAGCTGCTGATAATATCATGGATATCGGATTAGCTATACCCTTACCAGCTATATCGAATGCAGCACCATGTATAGGTTCGAATATTGCGTACTCATAACCTAAGTTACATGACGGTGCTAAGCCTAAACTACCAGCTACTTGAGCAGCTTCATCAGATAGTATATCACCGAACATGTTTGTAGTCACTATAACGTCGAAGTTCTGAGGCTTCCTAACTAGGTTAGCTGCACATGCGTCAACGTACTGTTCCTCGTAGGTTACGTCTGGGTAGTTTCTAGCTACGTCTCTACATGCCTTAGCGAATAACCCGCATGTATGTCTAAGTACGTTTGACTTATGTACAGCTGTTACCTTCTTTCTCCTCCCACTAGCTATCTTGAAAGCTACTTCAGCAACTCTTTTAGATGCTTCGTAGGTTATCACCCTCAACGCTACAGCAGTGTTATTACTAATGTAGAATTCCAACCCCTTATACAGGTCTTCAGTATTCTCCCTAACAACTACTAAATCAATATCACCTCTTAAAGCCTGTGTATTCGGGTAAGACTTAACAGGCCTTATATTAGCGAATAGATCAAGCATTATCCTCAACCTAACAATGACGTCAGCTGAAGTCTCACCTACAGGTGCTTTAAGACATGTATGGGATTTCCTAATGATATCTACAGATGATTGAGGTAATGCCTGACCATACTTACTTAACGCCCCATCACCAGCCTCAACAAACCTCACATCAACTCTAATACCGTAGACATCCACAACCTTCTTAATAACCTCTAAAGTAGCTGAGGCTATCTCAGGACCTATACCATCACCAGGGATTAAAGATATCACATACACATCAGGTCTTAAATACCTACCCCCATACAAGTCCTTAAGAGCACCTAACACAGAGTACAGGTCAACCACCTCAAAATACCTAGAAGCAAGTTTAAAATATCTTAACATGTTAGAGGTTCTGTAAACCCTTAAGTATCGGTATTTAAGCTTTATCTGATTAGTTAATGAAGGTAGGAACTACATGCCAGTAGATAAAGATTTAATTGATATGAGCGTTTCCCCGCTTTCAATATCTACGGGGTTGGGCCTTGGTGTGGGTTCATTAGCTTCACCCACACCTCATGGGCCCTAGTCGAGCCTAACGCCATGAGGCTCCCATCTGAGGGTGTAGGTTCATCACTACTCAGTACACCTCACCGCAGTGCGGATCATAGGGTCCAAGTAATTATGGATTCCTAAATATTTAAACATTACTCTAAGAACCAGATATCTACAGCTATTTAAACTTACCATCAGATCTGTAGCAGCCTTTCACCCCTCTTATACAATCATCTTAGTAAGGATTAATAATAAATATTTAATTACTTAGCAGGAGGGATATGTGAGGTTAATGGTTAGGGAAGAAGCTTTACTATGGTTTAAACAGGGTGAGCATGATTTAAGGAAAGCATATAATGATTTAATCACTCAGGATTGGGATTCAGCTGCTTTTTGGTCTCAACAAGCTGCTGAGAAGGTGTTAAAGGCATTATTATTAAATGCTGGTATTACATTTAGAGGGCATAACCTCCTCGAAATAGCTGAGGTTATTGAGAAGGAATTAAGGTTAGAGGTTAAGGAGTTAATGAATGACCTTAGAGAACTTACCACACACTACATAATATCCAGGTACCCTAATGCGGCTAATGCATTACCCTACCAGCTCTATACTTATGATAAAGCTAAAGATCTTGTTGAGAGGGCTAGGAGGGTGGTGGAGTGGGTAAGGCAGTATCTGCGTTAAGGTCTCAGGTTGAGGCTTTAGAGAGGGCTAGGAGGTTCGCAGCTAAGGTTAGGGAGAAGTGTAGGGTGCTCGGACTCGAAGTTATCGGTATTTACTTAGTAGGTAGTAGGGCTCGTGGGGATTACTTAATTGACAGTGATATCGATATAGTTGTAGTAGTTAGAGGTGTGAAGCATTTAAACATTATTGAGAGGTTAGAGTTATTTAAGGACTTACTAGAACCTCGTATAGATTTAAGGGTATATGATGTTGAGGAATGGGTCTGTAGTGAGAGTTCCTGGATAAGACAGTTAAGGAGTGAAGCTGTAGATATAGGTTAGTCCTCATCAAGGGTATTCAATACTGAGTGCTAACCCATCACCTCTAATGTCTGAAGCCCCGACCTTAATACTACCTAGGAACTCAACTACTGCAGCTACACCCAACCTACTTGGGTAATTAACCCTACGTACCTTCACACCACCCACCCCTACCGTGTCAACACCCTCCTCAACTATTAACTCATCAGTGCTTAAGTCCCATAAGAACCTAGGTAATTCTACAGCTTTCTGTACATCTAATCCGTAATCTACTAAACTAGTAATTAACTCTACATGTATTTGAGGTCTGTAATGACCTCCTGAAGTACCTAAAACCCACTTTAAACTACCTCTAGAGTCGAATATGATGGTCGTGGATAGTGTGTGTAGTGGGTATTTCCTAGGTGCTAATTCATTAACATCACCATGAATTAACGTAAATGATGACCCCCTACAATTCAGTGTTATCCCGTACTTAGGCTCCGTAATACCTGATCCGAAGGCGTAGAATATACTCTGTATCCCGGAAACTACATTACCTTCCCTATCAACTACTACATAGTATGTGGTATCACCTAATGATGTGTTAAGCCTCCGTCCTACATTAGCTGAAGTACCTTCAAACTCTGTGAGTAACTCATTAATTACTTCAGGACCTAGTAAGTCCTTACTAACATACCTAGGATCACATACGTACTTATCTCTAACCTTGTAAGCAGCTTTAAAACACTTAAGGAATAACTTAACCTCATCACTACTTAATAACTTAACATTACTTAAGTCAGTAGTAGATAGTAGTTTAAGTATGTGTAGTGTGGTGATTCCTTGAGTATTCGGTGGTGTCTCAAATACTTGATAACCCCTATAATCAGTTCTTAAAGGCTCACCCCAAAACGACCTATAATCCCTAAAATCATCTAACTCTATAAAACCACCCTTACTCCTTAAGTAATTAACTATGGATTCAGCTATATCACCCTCATAGAAGTTCCTGTAGTCCTCAGCTACTAGTCTTAACGCCCTACCTAAGTTAGGGTATTTAACCCACTTACCGATACCTACATCATATGTTAAGTAAGTATTTTTAGACCCTTCATCCCTAGCCAACAACTCGTAATTCTCCTTAACAGCCTTAACTAATGATGGGTATTGAGGGAATCCATCCTCAGCAAGTCTTATGGAAGGACTCACCAACTCACCCCACTCAATACTCCCGAACCTCCTCCACATATTATGTAGTGCATCAACCATCCCCGGAATAGTTACGGAATATGGGGAATGTGGGGGTATTTCCTTAAGACCTAACATTCTTAAGTAGTCTGGGTTTAAGGACCTCGGTGAGTAACCACTACCGTTTATGAAGTATACCTTCCCCTCACTAGCTATGTATATTAATGCGAAGTAATCACCACCTAAACCACTTAACTGTGGTTGAAGTACGCTTAACGCGAATGAAGTTGCTACAGCAGCGTCTACAGCATTACCACCACTACTTAATACCTTAGCACCTACTACAGAAGCTAGTGGGTGTTCAGAGACTACTAAACCTGTACTACTTATGAATGGTGTCTTAAACATAGTGTCAACCATATAATCACTACCATATAATTTTTAAACCTAGAATAAGTGAATTATTTTGTCGCGGGGATCGACAATAATACTTAACCCTATCTACGCTACCGTAGTAGCTATAGTAACGCTCTTCACATTACTCTACTTTAGGGTGAATCTAGCGGTAGCGTTACTAATGTCATCACTTACGTTAGCGGTACTTACTTTAAACCCATACCAGATACTAACAGCTCACTATATGACAGGTATCAGACCTATAAACATTGACGTCATAGTCTCCAGTGCTGTCATAGCCATCATGGCTAACATCTATAAGGAGTCCAACGTCATCACTAAGTTAAGTAATGCGTTACTGACAGTGCTTAAGAAGGTATGGTTAACGATATCCTTAATCCCAGCACTCTTCGGACTCTTACCAGTACCTGGAGGTGCTCTAATGTCAGCACCTTTAGTTTCTGAAATCTCTAGAAATATTAATTTAGATTCTAATAAAGCAGCATATGTTAATATATGGTTTAGACATTTAATAGCACCTATATACCCACTGACACAGGTAATAATATTGACTGCAGCACTCTCAGGTTTTAACGCTGCTCAAATAGCACTGTATAACATACCGTTAGCTCTGGTGATGTATGTTGTTGGGTTTATACCGGTACGTAGGGAGTTAAGGAATACCTCAGTAAGTATTGTGAGGGAGTCAGTAAGTAACTTACTCTATATAATACCCCTACTAGTAGCTGTATTCATAGTTGTGTTAGGGGTCAACATAATCACAGCTGTGTTGTTAGGACTGATATCCTTGATCATCTTAGTAAGACCTAGTAAGTCATTACTACTTAAATCGACATTAAGTAAGGACGTACTCATGGTTGTATTAACGAGTTATGCAGCGTTATCGATTCGTGAGGTGTTGATGATGAGTGGATTTCCTGAGTTATTCACATCATTATTTACTGACTTACCATCAACATTCCTTACAGTATCTATAATAGCTATATCAATGCTTTTAGGGTTTGTGTTAGGTGTTCCTACAGGTGCGTTAGCAATTACAGTACCGCTCATTACTAACGTAACACATAGTATTGAATTTGTAAGTCTTACCTTAATACTTACCTACCTCAGCTATATGGTATCCCCATCACATCTATGTCTAGTACTTACGCTTAAGTTCTTTAAGGTAGACCTACACAGCATTTACAAGTACTTACTACCAACTACTTTCTTAACCTTCATCTTGATGGTAATTACACATCTACTAATATCCACCTTCCTCTAAATAGAATTAACTTTATATTTCAGGTATAGTTAAATTACGTGGAGGTTATGTAGGTTATATGAGGGCTGTGATACTAGCCGGTGGGTTTGCAACACGTTTAAGACCTCTAACACTTACTAAGCCTAAACCCCTACTCCCTATACTGGATAGGCCTTTACTTGATTGGATAATTACGTCATTAGTTGATAGTGGGTTTAAGGAGATCATAATATCTGTGAAGTACTTAGCAGACGCTATTAAGAACTTCTGTAATAGTAAGTACTCCAGTGATAACATATTATTTACTGAGGAACGAATACCTTTAGGTGATGCTGGGCCGTTAAGACTCATCAATAATGTCTACGGACTTAACTCTACATTCTTAGTAGTTTACGGTGATGTATTCTCTAACGTAGATTATGGGAAGGTCCTAGAATTCCATAAAAAGCATTCTGGGTTAGCAACTATGGTCGTAACTAGAGTTGATGATCCGTCAAGATATGGTGTAGTAGTTCTTGATGATTCAGGTAAGGTTGTTAACTTCGTTGAGAAACCACATAAGAAGGAAGCGTTATCAAATATAGTTAATGCAGGTATATATGTGTTCGAGCCTGAAGTGATTAAGTACGTACCTGAGAAACCGTCGAAACTAGCTAGGGATGTAATACCTAAACTAGTTAGTGAGGGTTTACTCTACGCATACGTTCATGAGGGTATATGGTCGGATATTGGACTACCTTCAGACTACCTTAAAGCTAATTTCGAAGCGTTAAGGTATTACTACCCTAACGGCTACATATCAAGTGAATCTCTAGTAGATGGTGCTGAGGTGATACAGCCGACGTACATATCAGCGAATGTGAGGTTAGGTAATCTATGTAGGGTGGGTCCCTACGTAGTCATAGGTAGGGACTCAGTAATAGGTCCTGCCGTCAGGATCAGGAATAGCCTACTATTCAATAACGTAGTAGTTGATGAGGGTTCAATGATAAGTTATGCGTTAATCGGTGAGAGGAGTTTAATAGGTAAGTGGGTTAGGATTGAACCTGAGTCAGTGATAGGTGATGAAGTGGTTATCAGGGATGAGGTCTTAATACCTAAGAAGACTGTAATACTACCTTATAAAGAGGTTGACTCAAGCATTGAGAATGAAGGCTCAGTAATACTATGACCAACTACCTAACCACTCACTACATAATGGTAAGTCAGTATCCTCTAAATACACATTACCCTGACCATCCATAAACATAGATACAGCCCTAACACTCACACCAACCCTAACACACTCCCTAACCAACTCATCAATTACAGCATCACCATCCCTATAAGGCTTAAAACATCGAGGGTTCGGGAATGCAGCTATGAATATCAGGTAGGTCTTCATACCTGAAGTACTTAACTCTATCAACTTCATTAACTGCTTACGACCTCTTAATGTAGGGCAGTCAGGATACATAGCTTCATTATTACTACCTCTAAACTCAGCACTCTTAATCTCTACTACAGCATATCCATCATCACATCTAATTAGGTAGTCGAATACTACTGAATCATACTTAGGATTCCTCCTAACTATGAAGCAGTCACTGAGGTAGTTAATGAGTTTTAACTTTAAAGCCTCCTCAAACGCTTTACTCTGTGTTAAGGTATCAACTATACCGTATTGATTGTCGTAGAACTCAATACCTACTAACCTATACTTAAGCTTCCTACCACTTATAGGTTTTAGTAAAGCTCTATAACCACTAACTAATACGTCTTTAAGTCTACCGGTATTGGTGTTATGGACTACCTCTAACCTACCCCCTAAATCCACTAAGACTTCAAACCTACTTAACCTACGAACTATATAACCTTTAACTAATCCATCAATACTCATTACCTTCCTATACATAGCTGACTTCAACTAAGTCTAACTTCATGTGGTTTCCTCAGTAAATCTCCACTTCTTATTAACTGAGTCGTAATATATTACACCACCCTCCCATAGAGTCTTAAGTAGGTTGTAACCAGCCTTACCTAACTTCTCCCTAACTTCAGATTCATTATTAGTTGTTAAACCCTCTAACTTCTCCTTAAACTCATTCCAGAAGTTAGGTTCTACAGCTATTCTCTGACCTTTAGCCTCAAGTACTACAGCCCCCTCCCTCCTTAACTTATCGAAGAATGCATCCCTATTCCTAATCTTCGAAGCTATATCCTTCTCAAACATAACCTTCTGATCCCTAAGTACATCAATAGCTGACTTCTTAACCTCCTTAACCTGCTGAGTAGTTACTTGAGCTTCAGGCCTCACCTTAAGAGACCTAACCTCCTCCTCTAAAGTCTTAACCCTCTCAGACAAACTATCTAAAGTCTCAACAACATCACTTAACCTCCTAGCAACTTCATCAACCTTAGCTGTGAATGGGTTAACCATATCCTGAAGCAACCTCTGAACCCTACTTAAGTCTTGCTGAGTCTGAATTACCTGAACCTCACCACCAACTACATCTAGGATAAACTGCCTAACAGCATCCTCTACAGTAGATCCTGGATACTTCTTAATTATCTTCTCAATCACACTATACGGTAGGTCAACAACTACCTTAGGCACTCTAACCCACACTAAAACCTAAACTTCAATAATAATAAAGCTGACTCTCTAATCCTATAGGGAAGTTTAAAAATACGAAATCTTTAATAGGTGCTTAAGACTTTTAATGTTGTGAGTATGCCAGTGCTGTATATTTATGAATACAATCCTAACGACTTATACGTTTCCTAAGTGACTTCAAATTCCGAAATTCGCAGGGTCAATCATGTTCAGTTGGTGGTGAATACCTACCCTAGAAGTCATCTAGTTACTTAAGTATCGACTTCGCCTTACTTAGTAGTTCCTCCATGAGTTTAGACATTAGGAATTTCTTAGCTTTTTCACGAGCGTTAGTAGACATTAAATCCCTCTTACTTGGGTTCTTAACTAATTCTTCAATAGCTCTAGCTGCTCCTTCAACATCGTCAGGACCTCTCACGATTACTCCATCAACGTTATTAGTTATTAACCATTTCTGGCCGTAGGTACCGCTACTTATTACTGGTACTCCACCATACATGAACTCGATCTGTGTTAGTCCTAATGCCTCCATCTTAGACATTATGATGTTTAGGTATGATGCCTTAATTAAGGATGCTTTATACTCCTCACTTAACTCACCAGTAATTACGACGTTCTTTAAGTCTTTAGCCTCCCTAACTACATCATCCCACTGATCTCCGGGTTTACCAGCTATTACGAAGACTACATCCTTTAAGTTCTTCAACCTCTTAGCAATTCTAACAACTGCTAACGGGTTCTTCCTCTCCTCTACAGTTCCTAAGTAGGAAATTACTAACTTATCCCTACTAATCCTATACCTCTCTAAGAATTCATCAGGTTTAGCATTATCTATAAGTGTTGCTAGGTCATCATCTAAACCACCTGGGAACAAGTGTATTTGGTCTGGTCTCGCACCATGAGTTATCATATCCTCAGCTTCAACATTAGTAACGCATATTACTAAATCAGCTACTCTGAAGATCATTGGGAATGTTGTTGAGTTCCAAGCCATCCTGTAGGCCCTCTCTATAGGTTCGTATCTTGTAGGGTCTGGTGGTTGGTAATGTGACATATGTCCGTAGACTGTAGTGTTTACCGACTCACCTAAACTCCTCATGAGCTTCTTCCACATAATCCACCTAGAAACCTCTTCAGGACCGTTCCAGAGTGTTGAGTGTGTTACTATGAAGTCTATACCTACTTTATCATCTATATTCTTAAGTATTGTTATGAAGTCTCTGAAAGTTATCCTCCTAGGAGGCCAGAAAGTCTTACTACTATCAACTCTAATTACTGGGAGTCCTACCTTAGGGTCATCCTCAAACATTATATAGCCGTCAATACTCTTCAATACCTCAGTTAGAGGTACTACAGGTTCACCGTCATGGTATATACTAGTTATTAACCATGCATCATAACCTAACCTCCTAGCCCACTTAACCATCCTCTGAGCAACTAATTCCTGCCCCTTACTATTAGATGTCTGATACATTACTGAGAAGAACTTCATTTCCTAGCTACCTGCTGTATTACCTGTGATATTATTATGATGATCATAGCTATTGTTAAACCCCAGATAATAGGTACTAACAACATGTTTAGTGAGTAGACGTTTAAGCCTCCCTGCTCTAAAGCAAATACAATTACTGCTAAGTAAATCATTATCCTTAAGTACTCAGCAACAGGTGTTAATAACCTGACCTCACTCCTTAACTCAGAACTCTTGTATATGTAACCTATGAATGCGTCTGTAAGTATGAAGCCTGTTATTATTATTAGGAATGCCTTGATGAAACCTACTACATATACTGAAACTATAGTGTATAACGTATCAGATAGTGATGTTAGGTTTAGACTTGATGTGAGTATAGCTAATGCTAGTAAGAATGAGGTTAAGTATATTACCCATGACGTAATCAACCCGAAGAACTCACTAGCTGAGTAACCACTCCTTAATATAGCCTTACCAACAGCAAACTTCTTAAACCACTCATCAAACCCTACCTTAGTGAGTATGTAGAGTATTAAACGTCTAGCTAGTATACCTAATACATAACCTACTAAGACTATAGCTACTGTTAAGCCTATAGCGATTACTAAGTTAAAGTAGTCTACCTGTAAGAACATGATTAACCAACCACCTACTCAACTCTTCAAACCTAACTTCAAAGTTAACACCTACTTTAAGTTCTTGGTTAAATTCATGACGTACTAATACGGATATATCAGCTAGTTTGAAGGCAGGTATGTCGTTCTCACCATCACCTACGTATATGAGTTTACCTAGGTTAAGCA
>JAJHRE010000029.1 GCA_020832985.1 Desulfurococcaceae archaeon
ACTAATTCTAGAGGGTCCTTCTTAAGAGGTAGGTTAGGGTACCTCCGCAGAACTCCCTCAACCTCAATCTCAGAATGTTCGTATAACATAGCCGCCTTCATAATCAGACCTCCGTTAAGTAATACTGGGTAGGTATTATTAACTCCTCCACAACATATAAACTCTAACACCTGTAGCTCAAGTTTTTAAACCTTAAAGGAATGTCTTATGTTGGGACCCTTGCCAATTACTACAGCTGAGGATATCGTTAAGCTCTTTGAGGGGGATGTCAGGTCTAGGAAGAGATTAGCTGAGTTACTGATTTCAGAACCTAATATTAGGTTAGCAATGATTAACGCTGTGTTAAGGGATGTAGCTACTAAAGACGATATAGAAACTCTAAGGAGGGAATTCCTAACACAAATATCTGAGTTAAGGGATAGGGTATCAAGACTTGAGGGCGCATTCACACAACTTACCGAGAGGATAAACGACTTAGATAAACGTATAGACTCACTTGACAAGAGAATTGACGGACTTGATAAGAGAATTGACGCATTAGATAAGAGGATAGATGGGCTAGATAAGAGAATTGACTCACTAGATAGGAGGATCGATGCGTTAGATAAACGTATTGATACGTTAGATAAGAGAATTGATTACGTAGTAAGAGTTTCTTGGGTACTAACAATATCTGTAATAGCAACATTAGTAACACAGCTAATACTAGCATTCCTACGTATAGTATGAATAAGGAAATAATTGACTACGATATAACCGTACTTATGAAATCCCACCACGACCTATATAGGTTAAGGAAATTAGTGATAGATGTTACTGGAGTTCTTAAAGTCCCTGTTAATACATTACCATCAGAACACATATTAGAAGTACTAGATTATACACCAATTGACTAAAGATTGAATACCGACCTTCGAGTTAAGGTATAAAGCATTACCTTAAATACTAGACTTAGGGAGACCTAACAGAAATACTCGACACTCTAAATCAGTATTCAGAGGCTTCCTAAGTAGTGTTTACAGACTGAGGACTTCAGCATTCAGGATAGGAAGTTAGAGGATAGATTTTTGAGTTAGTTAAAATTTAATTTCCTGGAGGTTAGTGTGACCTCAATAGTTGAGCTTAAACAAGAATTCCTAAAGTTGTTGAAGGAGGATGAGGAGTTTAGATTAGCTGTTGCAGGTCTTCTAGGCTATAGTGAGATCCTTAAGAGGCTTGATAGACATGAGGAGGAAATGAAGAGGATTTGGGAATCTATTGAGAAACTTAGACAGGACTTCCTAATCTTTATTAAGGAGCAGGAGAGACGTTGGGAAGAAAATAACAGGAGATGGGAAGAAAACAATAAGCGTTGGGAGGAAAACATCAAGAGGTGGGAAGAGAATGTTAAACGATGGGAAGAGAATAACAAAAGATGGGAAGAAAACAATAGAAGGTGGGAAGAGAGTAATAAGCGTTGGGAGGAGAATTGGCGTAGGTGGGAGGAAAATGTTAGAAGGTGGGAGGAGAATAGTAGGAGGTGGGAGGAGGCTTATAAGAGGTTTGAAGCTATTGAGAGGAGGTTATCGAGGGTTGAACTTAGTTTAGGTGCTTTGACTGAGGTTACACTTACTAGGTATGTATGGGAAGATCTTAAGGAGGAGGTTAGATTTAAGGGTGAGGAGGTGATTACTAGGTTGAGGAGTGTTATTGTAGATGGTTTCGAAGTTGATATGATTGTAGAGACTAATAAGAACGTCTATGTAGTTGAGGTGAAGGTTAAACCAACTGTAGATGATTTAAGGGATTTAATGAAGAAGGTAGAAGTTGTTCGGAGGAGGTATGGGAAGCAGGTCATACCTATCCTTGCAGGTACACTCATAGGGGAGGATATTAAGGTACTGGCTAAGAGTGAAGGTGTTGAAGTATATACATACTAAATCAACTATCTATACCTCTCGAGAGTCTTTCTAACTGCCTCCCTATGTATTGGTGTTTGCCAGGCAACATACTCACCAATACCTAATTCTAGATCCTTCTTAGGGGGTGGTTCATCAATCCATAACTCCTCATCCCTATCACGGACATGATAGAGTATTAAGTTCTTCCTAATTAATTCATTAACTAATTCCTCAGGTGTGTTCGGGTCCCAGAGGTTGTCTGGATCCTCAACAGCTAGTTCAAGCCAAGACCTCCACCTACCTACGAAGGTAGGTGTTATTTCCTTCTCCTCAATAAGTACATAAATAATAGTGTTAACATTCCAGTCAAGCTGGTAAAGTCTTGAAAGTATTCTAGGGTTACCTCCAGACAACCTCCAAACATCTTCAAATGGTGGTTTAGGACTCGGTAACTTACTATAGAGTTCTTCAAAACCTTCCTTACCCATATTCCACATAGGCATTAACCAAGCCCATAAATGCCTACCAATCTCACGTCTCGATAAACCTTCACTAGTAGCTGCAATAGTGACAATCTCCTCATAACTCTCTACAGGATGTTCAATTAGCTCAAGCATACCTTTAACGAAGGCAGCCGCCCACCTAGGCTCGAGGTATTGGAAAACATCATCAACAATTACAGCTAGTTTTTCTCCTACCCTGCCTAAGAACTTCATTAACGAAGTCAATCACACTCCAAACATACTTAGCTAGTAGGTATTCTGAAGCTACCTCCTTAACTAGTTCTAAAGCCCTCCTCTTAATACTCTCAATACCTACCTCAACCTCAAACTCTTTCCTCAAAGGGTTAAAGTATATTACACCATAACCAAGGTCCTTAAGGACTTCAACAGCTTGGATTAACCATGAAGTCTTACCACAACCCTCAGGACCGTAAACAACTACTGGATACCAAGTACCCCTCTCAGCAAACTCGTAAACCTGCTTAATACCTCTAACACTATCAACAAACTCAACCTCTAAACCCTTAGCAAACGGTAACCTAACCCTCTCCACAAACCCACACTAAGTTAATTAGTATAATTAGTAATTGTAATTTAAAGACATTAACTAAATGTATTGAAGGGTTATTAAGTAGTGGTTTTAATGCTCTAGAAGAGTTTGTAGTTGTGGGTGGTCTTAATCAGTAGGTTTGTGTTCGGGCCTGTGTATTCGAGGAGGCTAGGGAGGAGTCTCGGGGTTAATAACGTACCTTATAAGACTTGCTCTTATAGCTGTATTTACTGTCAGTTAGGTAGGACTACTAATTATGGTGTTGTGAGGAGGTGTTTCTACTCATGGACTGATGTAGTTAGGGATGTGGTTGAGTTCCTGAGTAAGTTTAAAGATGGTGTTGACTACGTCACATTCGTACCTGATGGTGAACCTACGTTAGACTTATGTATTGGTAAGGTTATTGAGGCTATTAAGAAGGAATTCAACGTTAGGGTTGCTGTACTGACTAACGCATCATTACTCTGGCTCGATGATGTGAGGTCAGACCTCACTCAAGCAGATTACGTCTCTGTTAAGGTAGATGTTGTTGATGATGGTGTGTGGAGGGTTTTAAATAGGCCGTACCCACCACTTAAGTTAGGGGATGTACTTAACGGTATTGTAGAGTTTTCTAAGGTGTTTAAAGGTTTTTTAGTTTCTGAGACTATGCTCGTACATGGCGTAAACACTAATGTTAGGTATTATGAGGAGGTAGTTAAATTCCTAAGTAGGTTAAGTCTTCATAAGGCTTACATATCAATACCTATAAGACCTCCAGCAGAAGCCTACGTTAAACCACCGTTAGAGGGTGAAGTTGTTGAGGCTTACGAAACATTCATAAGGTTTTTAAGTCCTGAGAAGGTCGGACTACTTAACATTCCTGAACCACCACCTAAAGCTTATGGAGACCCGATAACGTGGTTGTTAAATACTGTCTCAGTCCACCCGTTAAGGTATGAACATGCTGTTAATGTGTTGAGGGGATCGTACAGTGATGTTGATGAAGTTATTGATGGGTTGATTAGGGAGGGACTTATAGTTGAGGTTAACTACCTAGGTAGTAAGTACTTAATCAGGAATTTCAAACACGTAGTTAATGACCTACATACTTAAATTACCTTAAGTCTTAAGTATTGGTAGGGTCTCCATGGTCGGTAAGCTACCTCCTGAAATCCTTAAGAAGTTAGTGTTTAGTAGGGTTGGTGTTGTAGACCCTGCAGTTATTGTAGGTCCTAGTATTGGTGAGGATGCAGCTATAATAGACATCGGTGACGGTAAGGTATTAGTAGCTCATGTAGACCCTATAACAGGTGCTGTTGAGTTCCTCGGATGGTTAGCAGTTCATATAGCATGTAATGACGTTGCTGTTAGGGGTGTTAGGCCTAGGTGGCTCTTACCAGTCCTCTACCTCCCAGAAAACGCTGATTTAGGGTTGATTGATAAGATAACAGCTCAAGTCGATAGTGCTGCTAAGGAGGTAGGTGCTATGGTTGTTGGAGGGCATTCAGAATTCACACCAGGTCTTACCAGACCTCTAATATCTATGACTGCTATAGGTATTACTGAGAAGGGTAGGTATGTAAGTACTTCAGGTGCTTGTGTAGGTGATGCGGTGTTAATGACTAAGACAGTCGGTGTTGAAGGTACTGCAATACTGTCAACTGACTTCAGAGATGCTTTATTAAGGGCTGGGGTGCCTGAGGTAGTCATCGAGCGTGGTAAGGAGTTCCTGAAGATGGTTAGTGTTCTTAAGGAAGCCTTAATACTTAGTGATGCAGGCCTACCCACATCAATGCATGACCCTACAGAGGGTGGTTTAATAGGTGGTTTAGTTGAGATCGCATACGCATCGAGTAAGACTTTAGAGGTGTGGGAGGGTAGGGTACCGATAGCTGAGGAGACTTCAATAATGACTAAGGCGTTAGGGTTAGACCCTCTAAGACTGATAAGTTCTGGAGTACTCATAGCTACAGTACCTCAGGGGAGGGCTGAAGAAGCTGTTAAGCTACTGAGTCAGTACGGGATTAAAGCTTCAGTTATAGGTAGGGTTAGAGAGTACTCAGGACATTACGTAGTACTTCATAGGGGGGATGGTAGGGTTGAGAGAATTGATGAGTTATACGTTAAGGATGAGTTAATCAGTATGTGGGAAAGGTATGGTAGTAAGTAGTAAGTCATTCCTAATGTACGCTAAGTGTATACCTAGTGGTGAATGTCTTAAATGCCCTATCAGGGGTAGGTCAATAACTTACGGACCTTTTAAATCTAGGAGGAGGGGTGTGTCAATAGGTATTAACTTATTCCCGATAGCTAAGGTATGTAGCTTCAACTGTATCTACTGTTTTAGAGGTCCTACAAAGATATTAAGTGTAGAACCTGTAGATGATGGTGCCGGTATTAACGAATCATTACTTAAAGACTCCTTAAGGATAGCTTATGAGGAGGTTATGAAGGAATTCAGAACTATCAACGCTATAGACTTCTCAGGTAGTGGTGAACCAACACTACACCCTAAACTCCCAGAACTAGTAGGTACTGTTAAGTCATTCGTTAAGGAATACGGCTTAGACGTCAGCGTAGGTATGTTCACAAACTCAACAACACTACATTCAAACCACATAGTTAAAACACTTAAGAACTTAGACTACGTAGAAGCTAAACTAGATACCGTAATACAGAGTAAGTTCGAATTAATCAACATACCCCATAAAACATTAAGTATTGATAGGATAGTTAACAACTTAAGGAACTTCAGGAAAGAATTTAATGGAGTATTAACAATCCAGACAATACTAATCAAGTACAACAACATCATCAACTACACCTTCGAAGACGCTAAAGCATTAGCTGAAGCATTAACCACTATAGAACCTGATGAAGTTCACCTATACACAACATACAAAACTCCGAGGGTGGAAAACGTTGAGAAAGTTAGCTATGAAGTTATGAGGGATTTCTCCAACGTATTAGAGAGGTACGGATTAAAGGTAGAGATATACTTAAGTTAAACATCATGTTAAGCAATAATTAACCATTAAGTAAGATTAGATTGAATTCCTCATGAATACTAAAAGAATTAATACTTTATAAGGAGTTTAACGGAAGTTAGAGGTACTTAGTCGATGAGCAGATATGGTGAGTTAAGTTGTAGTGCTGACGAAGCTAAACTCGTCGTAGATACTGCTCAAAACTCATTAACCTCTTAGAGGAGGTAGTTAGGAATGTCAAGTTGGGTTAGATATCGCTTCCAACACTTAAGGAGGTGGAGAGAGTATGCTGAGAAAATAGCTAAGGCAGTTAAGGACTTACTACCGGATGCACAGGTATACGTTATCGGTAGTGTAGCTGAGGGTAATACGACAATATATAGTGATATAGACATATTAGTGGTTGTACCGGCTAAAGCACTTAGTACTGAGGAGAAGAAACAATTACTAGTCCAGATATTAGAAAGAGCTATAGACCTATACCAACTCCCGTGGGATGCACCAGTAGAGATACATATCGCAGATAAGATGAATATAACACAGTATCAAAATAAGTGTAAAATAATGATACCAGTATAACTCAACACACAACATATATTCCTTTAAGAATTTATGTAGGTTACTATCATTACTAACAATGTAAGCTTTCATAATCTACAACAAATTTCTAAGATGTTAATTAGGTCTTTGACGAAGTATGGTGGTGTTTGAGTTGTTTTACTTAGTGGGTCCTGTAAGGACTCTATTATGAGTTTAGGTATAGGAGTTTCTTCTCATACTTAATACGGCGTTTACGTACTAGGTAATCTCTTATATGACTTATTAAGTCCTTACAATCAGTATGAGCGTTACAGGATTCCAGTCCTAAGGCCTCACATAACCATATCTCTAAACATGGATGTGCAGTAATGATGCTTACGTTAGGTAGTTCCCTACCCAGACCTCTCAGGTGGTTTTCACGTATTGAGTTAGATATTTCTTCAGGGTCTCCACCTTCAGTATCAACTAAAACTACTACACATCTGTAGTACTTGATTGCTTCATTAACGTAACGTTCAATCCTATTATCGCATTTATTGAGCGGGTGGCTTACCTCTAACTCTACATCATTACTTATGAGACCCTTATCCCTAAGTAATTTCGTTAACATCTTCAGGAGTTCTTTAGCATACCTATTATCTACTATGAAATATATCTTACAAATAAGTAGCACCTAATTTAAATTCTTAGGAGTTTCGAATGTATGAGTTCACTTAATGTTAACTTACTCTCTCTTAACCTCCTCCCCTCCTCCTCTCCTAACCTATAGAGCTTAGTCTCCCCTCCCTCAAGCTTTAACACTACTACCTCCCTCACATCCTTCACATAGTCTAGAGGTACTGTTGAATGTGTTGTTATGATTGTGTAGACATCATTACCTCTAAATTCATCCATTAAGAACTGCTGTAGTTCTGGGTGTAAACTATTCTCAAACTCATCTATAACTATGAGGGTAGGCCTCCACAGTAATAACGACTCGATAATTAACGTCTTAAGAACACCGCTAGGGATTGATGGAGGAGTTACTTGAGCAGTATCACTAATAAGTTTAATGAAGACCCTACCATCAGTTGTAACATCAAAAACAACTCTAACCTTCTCAGAACCAGGAAATGCATACCTTAAAGCCTCCTCCAAACCCTCACCAACATTACCACCAGTTATTGTAAATAAGAAAGATACGAAGTTAGATGCATCATACCTCAATCTCTCCTGCCTAGTAAGGTCCTGAGCACTCCTAAGAACCCTCCAATCAATATCCCTAATCACGCAAACACCATCAACAAAACTAAAAACTACAGTAGACGCATCTACTAAATAATCAGCAATACGTTCTAAAAGGCCTCCTGCAATAAGTAAAGACACTAGATCCTTAAGTGTGTTGAAGACCTCATCAACATCACCACCACCCTTTAACACTTCTGCAATAACTTCCTGATATTCAGGGGAACCAGTATTAAATGATATCCTTTCACTGATAAACCTAGCTAAACTCTTAAACCCTAACTCACCAACAACATCACCCAATATATAATCGAATACAGAGTCTCCAGGATTTGCAAAGTTCGACTTTACATCTTCTTCAACCTCAGTAAAAGCTTCAAGTACGGAATACCTCTCTACAGTTCTGATCTGAAATTCTACATTAGTAGAGGATATAATGTGGGGAACTCTTAACAAAGCAGATAATAGTAACTCACTCTTTACTCTTCCTAGTAAGTCTTCGCTAACATATCTTCTAAGAACTGAGGGAGCAACGCCAAAGATAATGCTACGGAGGAGAGAATCAATATTCAATAACTTCCCGGAATCTTCAGCTTTCTCCCAACGTCCCCTGTGCTGTTCTAACACTTCAGTAAGTCTATCAAGTGCTATTGAGATATCTGCTACTACATCTAATGTCCTCTTCACGTTATCAATACTTATATTGAGTTCTTTACTATGGATTGAGAGTTTCTCTCTTAGTATGTGGAGTTCTCCTCCCTTCCCAGTTATATCAATTTCGTATATTATTTCCATGGGGGTCTTAGTACTTAATGATTCAATAATGTACTTTAAAGCCTCCCCTCTTAATTCTTTGTTCTTATCTATTTTCTCTAGTTTTAATTCAAGACCTAATGTTATTGGTAAGTCTTCGTTATGACTCCACACTACTTTGTTGTATCTACCCCACCATTTAGTGAATGGATTTATGACCCTACCCCTACTCCATTCCAGTATATCTATTAGTAATTCGAATGCTTCGACTAAGGCAGTCTTTCCAGATCCGTTAGCACCTATAACTACTGTGAGTTTAGATGGTATATCTAACGTTACATCTCTTAAGGATTTGAAATTCCTAACCCAGAACTTTCTAAACTCTACTGACTTACTGAGGATCCTTAAACTCACTACTAACTCCCAGTTAAGTTAGTTTAAACATTTTTAAATTGGATATCACTGTAGTTTAAGGACATCATTGAGTTAAGTTACTCATTTAAGGTACTTAGAGAGGAATTCATTAACTACCTTATCAGCTATTTTAGATACTTCCTCATCGCTGAAGTCTAACGACGGTAGTTTATTAATACCTTCCTTAGCTACTACTACCTCATAAGTGATTGATATCCCCTTCCCCTTCAGTATGTTTGAAGCACACATTAGTTGACATCCGTTGACCGCTATGACTGCCTTAGCATTCTTAAATATGTCTAAATGTGTTTTACTACCTGCTGCAACTGCTGATAAACAACACATCCTAACTAGGTTTGGGAATGTCTTGGTTAACCTCCTAGCAACTTCATTACCTATCTGACCAGTACTAGAAGCACCATCACATGTAGCGACAATAATTAAATCCTTAGCATGTGTAGCACAGTGAGGAAGTAATTGATACTTACTCGAACCTGAAGTACTCAACCAACCCACCTACTGATTCAGTAAATCAAGTTGTTTAAAAGCTCAGATGAAGTCATGAGTACTACATTCTTAAGTTGTCTTCATAATTATGTAAATTCTTAAGTCGTTTGAAGGTAGTAAGTCTTATATGGTTTAGCATGATTATGTAAGTGGTGATACATATTCCTAAGGTTGCTGTCGTTATGGGTAGTAAGTCTGATTGGGAGTTTATGAGGGAGTGTGTTGAGGTTTTAAAACAGTTTGGTGTTGATGTTGAGGTTAGGGTTGTTTCAGCTCATAGAACCCCTGACTTCATGTTTGAGTATGTTAGGAGGGTTGTTGATGGGGGTGTTGAGGTTATTATTGCTGGTGCTGGTGGTGCTGCAGCTCTACCAGGTATGATTGCAGCTCTAACACATATACCAGTTATAGGTGTTCCAATACCTTCTAAGTATTTAAACGGTCTTGACTCACTACTCTCAATAGTTCAGATGCCTTACGGAGTACCAGTAGCTACTGTAGGGATTGGGAATGCTAGGAATGCTGCCTTACTAGCTTTAAGGATCTTAAGCATTAAGTACCCTCAAATAAGTGAGAAGTTGAGGGAGTTTATGAAGGTTATGAGGGATGAAGTACTCTCTACAAAGCTTGAGTTATGAATTCATAACTGATGTTAAGACTTTAGCTGTAGGTTGTGATAGGGGTGTCTGAGGTCTTAAGGAGTTACGACTTAAGTAATTTATCGATAGCTACATTAGCTAGTCACTCAGCCCTACAGATATTCCATGGAGCTAAGTTAGAGGGGTTTAAGACAGTAGCTATAGTTACTAAGGATAGGTTATGGTTTTACGAGAATTTTAAACACCTTATCGACCACTTCATAGTATTAGATGGTTGGGGTAGGTTATGTAGTGAGGAGGTCGTTAAGAAACTCCAATCATTAAATGCTGTCTTAATCCCTCACGGTAGTTATGTTGAGTATGTAGGGCTTGACTGTGCTGAAGGTATTGAAGTACCTATTCTAGGGTTGAGGAAGTTGTTTAGGGTTGAGGCTGATCAGTGGGCTAAGATGGGGTTACTACAGAGGGCTGGTATACCCATACCTAAGCTGTATAGGGTTAATGACTTGATTGATGGGTTAGTCATTGTTAAGTTACCGGGTGCTAAGGGTGGTAGGGGTTACTTCATAGCTAGGTCTAATGAAGAAGTTGTTGAAGGACTTAAGAAGAGGTTGAGTGAAGGACTTATAAAGTCTTTTGATGAGGTGATGATTCAGGAGTACTTAATCGGTGTTCCAGCATACTTCCACTACTTCTACAGCCCAATCCTTAATAGGGTGGAGGTCTTAGGTGTTGATATCAGGTATGAAAGTAATGTAGACGGTCTTAAGAGACTACCTTACGAAGTAGTTAGTGAGTTCAAACTCAACCCAACATTCGTAGTTGTAGGTAACATACCTTTAGTACTGAGGGAGAGCATACTAACTAAAGTCTTAGAATACGGTATTAAATTCGTTGAGGTGACTAAGAAGGAATTACCACCAGGTGTTATAGGGCCGTTTTGCCTTGAGAGTGTAATAGATGATAGTATGGAGGTTAAAGTCTTTGAATTCTCTGGGAGGATCGTAGCAGGTACAAACCTATACATTAACGGTAGCCCATACTCATACCTATACTGGGATGAACCTATGAGTACTGGGAGGAGATTAGCTAGAGAACTTAAACTAGCGATTAAGTACGGTGTAGTTGAGAAAGTCCTAACATAGTTATGAATTAACTAGTTAGTCCCACCAAACAACTACCTCAACATAGCTTCCTAGCATACCTCAACATCTCCATATATATAGGGTCTTTAGACTCACTCACCCTCAACACAATTACGTCTAAGGGTATACTCGACTTCTTTAGAAGTCTAACCCTCATAGCTATGTCTAGAGGGTCCTCATCATCCTTAATGATTACCACCACATCAAAATCACTCGACTCTACATAATCACCTCTAGCCCTAGAACCAACTAAATATACCTCATCAACTAAACCACTACTACATAAATCCTTAATAAACTCCTCAAATAAGTCACTATACCTCCTAACCCTCTCAGCCAGTCTACTGTAGAAGTCTTTAGGGGTCTGCAACATTCTTCACCCAACTAATTATCTTATCAGCATTCTCAACAAAAAGCCTACCACGTTCAACGGTATAACTATATACTCCCCTCCCTGAGTACCTAGCTAATGTATAGTGTGGTGTTAGGAGTTCACAAGAAACTAATAATTCCTTAGGAGGTTCTAAACCAATAGCTTTAAGAGCATCTAACAACTCAACTAAGTCGTGAGTGTATGGGTGAACACCTGTTAAAGCTACTATTAAAGACCTCAAGTAAAACTCAACAGATTGATGAGCATTAAAACAAGACAACCAGTAAATACCATCCTCAAGATGTCTTCGAGCATCCAACATAAAGACCTCAGCCTTCTCAACCCATCCACGAGGTACTTTAACAGCTTTCATAACTAGTAAACCACTACGAAAGAGTTAGTAAGGAGTAATTTAAATTAATCAACACTATAGAGTTATCATGAGTTAATTACTTGAACATTCTCCACATGTAGCTAGGTAGGTATTAAGTATTGTGGGATGTGAAATGCTGCGTGGGTAGTAAGGCTTATAATGTTTAATTGTGAGTAAGTATAGGGGTTTTATATGCCTCTTTGGAAGTGTCAGGTATGTGGGTTTGTGTTTGAGGGTTTAGAAGCACCTGATAAGTGTCCTAAGTGTGGAGCTCCTAAGGAACAGTTTAAGCAGTTGTCTGAGCAGGAGGTACAGCTTGTTCTGAGGTCTAGGAAGACTAACTACCTACATATGAAGGTACTCACCCTACTGAGGGAGTTATTAGTTGTTGCTGAGGAGATCGAGAATGATAATTTAGACCCTCCATGTGTTAAGCTTGCTAAGGAGGAGAAGGAGTTCGCTTTAACAACTATTCAGAAGATTATGGCTGAGCTTGAGACACATATGAAGAGGAGTAAGTGGGGTTAGGTGACTTAAGTTGATGTCTAAACACCCTCTAGACCTCCCTCCAGGTAGGAAGCTTTCTAAGGAGGAGATTGCTGAAGCCCTTAGACTCTCAATAATAGCTGAGTTAGACGCTATAAACCTCTACCTCCAACTTGCTAGAGCTATAGATGACTCAAGTATTAAGAAGGTTTTTGAGGACATAGCTAAGGAAGAGAAAACACATGTAGGTGAGTTCCTCACAGTCCTGAAGACCCTCGACCCTGAGCAGGTGGAGGAGTTGAGGAAGGGTGCTGAAGAAGTTAAGGGATTAACAGGTATGCAGGTAAGTGATCCGAGACCTCAGACCTCAGATAGCTTAAGTAGTAACTCATTTGAAGGTGTTGTAGTTGGTGAGGTTAGGAAGTTAGTTGAATCTACTAGAGTACTTACTAAGAAGTTACCTACTGTTGTGTTAGGTAGGGGTGTTGAAGCTGTTGTAGTTGAACAGAGTGGTGAGAAGTTAGAGAGGGCTGTACTCCCACTTTGCGAACTCAGTTATAAGTTTAGGGTCTCACAGAAGTCTATAGACCATGCAGTTAGGTATAAACAACCTATTGAGATGTCTGAAGCTGTTAAAACAGCTCTTAAGTTAGTTTCTGAAGAGGAGAGATTAATTATAGATACGTTAATTAAGGAAGGTAGGATTAAGTTACCGTTAAGTAGTTGGGATACACCTGGAAACTCGGTCGTAGACGTAGCTAAAGCAGTTGCAGAGTTAGTTAGGCGTGGTTATAGGAAACCATTCATAATGTTAGTAAGTCCTGAACGCTATGTAAAACTATTAAGTGTTAGTGAGAGGATAGGTATTACAGACCTTGAGAGGGTTAAAACACTTATAGATGATGTGGTTTCAGTCCAGGGGGTCCCAACAGATAAAGTACTTATAGTATCTGCAGTACCTGAGGTATTAGATGTAGTCTATGGAGGGAATGCAGAAGTAGATTATATAGGACCTGAAGACGGACTACACGCATTCAGACTATGGTCAACAATCACCTTAAGAGTTAAGATCCCGGACGCAGTAGTTGTCATGGAGGAAAAACAAAGTTAAGTTAAACCACCTTAGATATTTTAAATAACTTAAAACCCTATCTCTTATTTAAGCAATACCTCATTAAGTTTAGATACCTTACCTAGGTAGGACTAAATTACTAGTTTAATTTAGACCTCCACTATCTCTTCAGGTCTTACAAACCTCTTATACCACCTCTCAAAGAGTTCCTGCGTTACTACATGTAGTTCTACTGGTGCCTGACC
>JAJHRE010000030.1 GCA_020832985.1 Desulfurococcaceae archaeon
GCCTTCGACACTATAGTAGCTTCAGGTGTTAATTCAGTCTACCCGCACGCATTACCAGGTAGTGATGTTATACAGCCTAACACACCTGTAGTTATGGATTTAGGAGCTACCTACAGGTCATACTCATCAGATATCACTAGGACTATATCCTTAGGTAGGCTACCTGATGAAGTGTTTAAGGTGTTTGAAGTAGTTGTTGAGGCTTTAGTAACTGCTGAGGACTTCGTAGGTCCTTACGTTAAGGTATCTGAAGTTGATAGGAGGGTTAGGGAGGTATTAAGTAGGTATGGACTTGATAAATACTTCATACACTCAACAGGTCATGGAGTAGGTATTGAAGTTCATGAACACCCTAGATTAGCTCAAGGAGTTGATGAGGTCTTAAGGCCTGGGATGGTTATTACGTTAGAACCAGGTGTGTATATACCGGGTAAATTCGGGGTTAGGGTTGAGGATATGGTCTTAATAACTAAGTCTGGTAGGGAGGTACTTAACAAACTACAGCATAGGCTGTTGCAGAACTGACGATAAGTTTAAATATCTATGAATACCTGTAGATATCTGGTTCTTAGAGTAGTATTTAAATATTTAGGAATTCATAATTACTTAGACCCTATGATCCGCACTGCGGTGAGGTGTACTGAGTAGTGATGAACCTACACCCTCAGATGGGAGCCTCATGGCGTTAGGCTCGACTGGGGCCCATGAAGTGCGGGTGAAGCTAATGAACCTACACCGAGGCCCAACCCCGCTAACGGAAATACAGATATTCACAAATATTGAAAGCGGGGAAACGCTTCCATGACCGTGTTAACGGTCTACATCAACACTAAACCTGTTATACAGTACCGGCATCCTCATAAACATCTCATGAACTTCACCGTTATAGTATGAGGTAGATACGTTCCTAACCCTCAACCTCTCATCAACCTCATACCTACTCAGTCTTGCTGGGTCATAACTATTAGAAGCTATTATGAAGTTACATGCGTAGCCGAAGGACGGTACCCAAACACTATACTCCCTAACTATACTGAATACCTGCCTCACATTACTCACCGTACGTCCGTACGTGTTGGGGAAGAAGAATGAGTTACCGCTCTGAGTTACGATGATGCCATCACCGTATAACCTACTCGTTAACTTACTGTAGAATTCCTTAGAGTATAGTGCCTTAGCTATCTCAGGCCCGTGAGGGTCTGTCAAGTCTAGGATTACGACATCATACCGGTCGTTTGATTCCTCAATATATTTAAACCCGTCCATAATCACTACCCTACTCCTAGGGTCGTTAAACGAGCCCTTATGTATCACCTCTAAGTACTTCCTAGCAATATCTACTAACTCACCATCAATATCTACTAAAACGACCTCCTCAACTACGTCATGCTTAAGTACCTCTCTTAAAGCCGCACCATCACCACCACCTACTATTAAGACCTTCTTAGGTTTTGGGTGGGTAATCATTACTGGGTGGACTAATGATTCATGGTATAAGTACTCGTCAGCCTCCGTACACTGTATCAACCCATCAAGTATTAAAGTCCTACCAAACTCCTCAATCTCAACTATCTGGACGTGCTGGTACTTAGTCTTAACATCAAGTAATACCTTCTTCAAAGACATCGCTAACGATACTGTCCTCGATACAGGTTCAAACACTAGTATGTTGGAGTTCATACATCCATCACAGTAGGATTTTAAGTTAAGTACTTATAAGTCTAATCCTTAGGGAAGTACTTTAAAGTCTTCTGAGGTGTTATGACGTAGATCTCTAGTAGTTCCTTCAAACCACTCCCTAAGACCTTAGGTATTAGGACCTTCTCCAACTGGAATAGACCTGCATGATCATCCATAAACACTGAGATCTTAACAGGTCTCTCACCAGGGTCTACTTCAACCCTCTTAATACTTAACGCTGATACTGCATGCATATCAACCTTACCTAACTTATAAGGTATTCTAGCCCTACCCTCAGACATATCTAAACCGTCAGCCACCTTAGTAATACCGCACTCTATAGTTAGGCATTCAGCGTCGTAACTACTAGCGTATATCGAATGTAGTACCTCCTGTCTAATACTTACTAACCTCCTCGTAGGTAGGTCTAAGGAGGTCCTCAACACCCTATCAACTATGTCTTTAGCTATTAAAGCACCTACATACTCATGATTAACCCTATGTATTGAATTACCTATATCGTGTAGGTAAGCTGATAAGAAAATTATCAACTTAACATCATCTAAATTCTTAGCTGTACCATCCCTTAAAGTAGTTAATTCAATACCCCTCCTAATAATGAGGTCTAGAAGTTCTAATGAGGTCCCTGCAACTATCTTAGCATGTACTATACCGTGGTCATTATATTTAAGCCTAGTAACAGCCATGATGTTACTCATCCTTAACAACTCATTCACTTCATCATCATCTTCTAACACCTTACTAACCCTCTGTAGAACCCCTGACGTACTGATATGCTTACTGTATAGTTGAGGTGAGACTATAACCACGTAACAACCCTATAATGTATTTATAGGTGGTTAAAATATTCAGCTGATGACGTACTCATCAACTAATCAGTTGCGTGGGTCTCATCAACTCAGTACTTCATAACATCATCTAATACTATCTTAACATTAGTATTATTACCTACGTAGGAGACCTCAACAGGTATGTTATACGTAGCTTCAAGACCTTCAGTAATTACTGCTGAGTCACACCTCACCTCATACATTTTAACCCTCACCTCCCCTAAAGGACGTACGTACTTACTGACCTCCCCTAAATACGTCTTACTGAAGTTACTACACGTGCTATTCAGTACTAACTCATTAACTAGTAAGTTGCTTAGGTCTTCAGTAAAGTATGCAGTCCCTAACTTAGGGAGTAGGTAGTTACTTAAGTAGTGTTCAGTATCGTAACGTATTAAGTAGTACTTAACGACGCTTACGTTTTCAGAACCCCCACTCTGGTTAATGAATGTAGGCTGTACTAGGAATATTAACCTATCATACACGCCTAACACCGTAGTATTCACTAGTAAGTTGCCTGAGACGCTATATATGAGGACAGCGTTGGTGTTATTACCCTCAACCAACGACCTCAGAACTTCATAAGGTTTTAACGTTGCGGAAATAACTTCAGAAGCTGACGGTCTGTAAGTATAGTATACAAACACTGTAAGAACTGATAACACGACCACCACTAAAGCTATAGCTAAAGTCTTAGGTATGTATAACCTACGTCTAGTCTTCCTAACCTTAACTACCTTACCTACAGTCTTCTTCTGTTTTTTAATAGTTAACCCCTAACTAATCAGTACGTAGTTATATTTAAGTACTTGGTAATACCTCCTAACGTTAATTGTTTAAGTATTTTATTTACTTTGAAGAGGTACATGTTTTTAAGACTTGTACTACTTGAGTAGTTGGAGGGTAGTTGAGTGAGTGAGAGGAGGGTAGTAGATATTAAGGTGCTATGGACTAACCTCTACAAGTCTGTCAGGACTTTCCTACTAACGTTTGTTAAACCTGTTGAGAGTTCACTGTCTTATAAGGTTGTTGAGGCAGTCATAAGGAGGAAGGACTTAATTAATGAGTTAGAGGATGATAAGTACCACCTACTACTGAAGGTGAATTTGAAGGTAGGGACGCCTAACATTAACGAGTTAGTATACTCTCTAATACCGTTATCACTTACTTACATACCTAAGATAATCTCTAGAAATACTGATTACTCTTTAGGTGTCTTCATATTTGAAGGTTTTAGTAGGCCTAAGTTGATGGCGTCAACAATAACTATTAGTAAGGATAATAACGTAGATGTTAAGTTATTAAGACCTATACTGATCTCAGTATCTCCAGACCTACCAGATACTACGATTAAGAAGAGAGCATATAAGGTATCACACATACTCTTTAATGAAGTACTGGAATACTTCAGTAGGTACGCACCTAGGTATGCAAGCTCTATAAATTCGTTAGGACTTACTAAGCCCTTACTAGTCATGATCTTAAGGACCTCCTCTGAAAGACATGATGAGATTAAGGCTGTAGTATCAGACGGTAGTGAGTATAGGGAGGTTAGAATACCTGTTAAGATCCCTTCATGGAGTTTAAACGACTTACCACCTAAGATCGTAGATGACATCAACACAATGATTGTAAACCCTGTAGTTAGGGGTTATGACTTCGCACCTAAGGGAGCCTTCATAACAGGACCTCCAGGTGTTGGTAAGTCAGTCATGGCTGAAGCCCTAGCATCAGCTCTGAATTTAAGGATTGTTGAGTTAAGACCTAGTATGTATAGGTCTATGTGGTACGGAGCTACTGAGAAGATGTTAAACGCTATATTCAATCAAGTAATTAGGAGGAGGTCTGAGATAGCGTTAGTTATAGATGATGCTGAATTCGTAAGTAGTAGGAAGTACACAATCCATGAAGCACATGTGAGTGAGATAACCACTATACTATACCATCTACAGAAGTCTGAAAGACCCTTCACGATATTAACAGCTAATAATCCAGAACTCATAGACCCAGCATTATTAAGACCTGGTAGGATTGACGTATCTATAGTGTTAGGCTACCCGGATAAGGTCATGAGGCGTAAGATTATTGAGAGGGATGTGAGTAGGTATAGGATTAAGGTTCAGGAGGGTGTTATAGACTCCATAGTTGGGGTGACTAAGTGGTTCTCAGCAGCTGAAGTCAACGCATTTGTGAGGTTAGCTGCTAGTAGAGGTGGAGGTAGGATAAGCCCTGAAGATGTTGAGTGGGCTAGGAAGAGAGTGATTGTGAACGTCAGTGAGAGGAGGTCTATACAGGAATTCCTTAAGTGGTGGGTCTCTAAAACTCAAGGTATGGTGATAGCCTACATACCGGGTGAGAATGAGGTTGAGTAGTTAGGCTTAAATCCCACTCCCAATAGCCTCAGTAACTACTTTAGCACAGTACTTAAGTACGTACTTCTTAAGACCTATACGTAGTAGTAACTTATGGAGTAGTGGTAGTTTGAGGGGTGCTCCAGCAGCTTTAGGGTGACCACCGCCACCGAGTCTAACAGCTAGTTCCCTAATATTTAACTCATTACTCCTAATACTTAAGCTACCCTCCTTACACACAACCACTACATCAGCGTTGACCCTACTCATTATGAAGTGTGCTATATATGATGTAGAACTCTCCTCCCACTCCTTAACTACGAAGGCAACCTTAACACCATCGATAACTGATATCAACACCTTCTTAAGTACTTCACCATAAGTTCTTAAATCCCTATCAACTACATCCTCAACACATTTAAGTACTTCATCATCTAATCCACCGTTAAAACCGCTTAACTTACTTATTAAATACTTCCTCCACTTATTACCGCCTCTACAGACTACATACCTGCTTAAGTAATTACCTAGGTAGTTGTTGAACACCCATAAATCTACAGAGCATGTAGCATTAGCAAGTAGTTGTGACTCACTATCGAGTAGTCCTAAACTACTAACTACAACACCAGCACTACATGTGTTAGGGTTTAGGTAGAGGTTAACACCTAGGTTAACTAACTCGTTAACCCAAGAACCCTGCCATATGTGGTGGTCGAACCAGTAGATCTTAGTACCCCCATCCCTCAACCTACGTACCTCATTAAGTAATGACTCATAAGTCCTATGGTTAATACCTAAATCACTTATGAATAACTCATCACAACTTAACTTATTAAGGACTCTATGTAGGTTATGTGGTTGTGTAAGTAATATACTGATTTTAGAGTCATCAACTCCTCTAACCCTTAAATACTTAAGTATTAACGCTGCAGATGCGACACCATCTAAATCAGTATGAGTTACTATCACAGTACCTGACATGTCGTACCTAATGGGTAGGTATACACTACTTAAATTCTTTACTGCCATAGTTTTAAACATGAGCTTGATAAATCAGATTTTTTACTACTTAAAACAACTATATACTGGATATACAGAGGTGTGTTAAATGAGGTACCAGACAGTTTTAGCTGTTGTTGTAGTAGCTATAGTAGCAGTAGCTGTAGGTTACTTCGTAGGTACTGCATCAGCACCACCACCTAAGACAGTAACTATGACTATGACAGTAACTACACCTACAACAATAACTACTACAGTAACTCAGAGGGTAACTACTACAGTTACTATACCGGTCACCGTAACTAAAACTCCTGAGAAGCTTAAGGTAGCATTTATCTATGTAGGTCCTATAGGTGATTACGGTTGGACTCATGCACATGAAGTTGGTAGACGATACATCACTAACTTATTCAAGGATTATATAGAGACTACCTACGTTGAATCTGTTGAGGAGCCTAAAGTATACGACGTTATTAAGAAGTTGATTGGTGAGGGTTATAAGTTAATATTCACTACAAGTTTTGGCTTCATGGACGGTACTTTAAAAGCTGCTCAGGAATTCCCTAACGTCATATTCTTCCACTGCTCAGGTTATAAGAGATGGGATAATATGGGTACTTACTTCGCAGACCTCTACCAACTCTACTACCTCAACGGGTTGATGGCTGGTGCATTAACTAAGTCTGGTAAGGTTGGTTATGTAGCAGCCCACCCAATACCTGAGGTTATCAGACATATCAACGCGTTTGCCTTAGGTGTTAAGGAGGTTAACCCTAACGCTAAAGTGTATGTTAGGTGGATTCATGCTTGGTACGACCCAGCTAAGGCTAGGTCAGCTGCTGAGTCGTTAATTGCTGAGGGTGTTGACGTACTAGCCTTTACTGAGGACTCACCAACAGTTATTGAGGTTGCTCAAGAATACTATAAACGTGGGATGCCTGTATACGCATTCGCGCACTACAGCCCGATGCTTAAGTTCGGACCTGATGTAGTAGTTAGTGGTCAGTTAGTACATTGGGAGGTTATCTACGCAGATATAGTAGCTAAAGTACTTACTGGAGTCTACAACACTACAAACTTAAGGAATGTAGATTATTGGTGGTTACTGAGTGAGGGTGCTGTTGAGTTAGGTGCTGATTATGGAGTCCCTATAAACCCGAAGTTCATACCTATGTTGAAGGAGGTTAAGGTTAAGGAGAAGATCACTGGTGTGGAGATGAATGTTTACGACTTAGTAATGCTTAGGTTGAAGCAGATGAGTGAGCCTAGACCGACCTTCGACCCGTTCTGTGCTGTTAAGGAACCAATACTTACTCAGGACGGTAAGGTATTGGTAAGACCTGGTGAGTGTTTAAGTCATGATGACCTATGGAATATGATGGTATTCGTAGATAACGTCGTCGGTTCAATACCTGTGAGTTAGTAATAGGTGTGTGTTGTGGTAAATCAAACTTCTTTTTTACATGGTAAGTCAATTCTCGCTAAGGATGTAGTCTTAAGTGTTAGTGGGTTGAGTAAGAGGTTCGGTAATGTAGTCGCTTTAAGGAATGTAGACCTAGAGTTACGTAGTAATGAGATCCACGTCCTACTAGGTGAGAACGGTGCTGGTAAGACAACACTAGCAAATATAATCTACGGTATCTACAGACCTGATTCAGGGGTTATAAAGTTCTTCGGTAAGGAAGTCGATATTAGGTCTCCTAAGGATGCTATATCTTACGGGATAGTCCTAGTACAGCAATATCCAATGTTGATAGAGAGGATGACGGTAGCTGAGAACTTAGCGTTAGGGTTTAAGGGGTTAGGCTTACTGACATCACCTAAAAACATAATTAGGGTTATTAGGGAGGTTAATGAGAAGTACGGAATCTCTGTAGATCCTGAAGCATTGGTAAGTAGCCTATCCTTTAGTGAGAAGCAGCAGGTAGAGTTGATTAGGGCTTTACTACTTAATGTTAAGTTATTAATACTTGATGAACCGACAACTATGTTAACATCTTATGAGAGGAGGAAACTCTTCACAATACTTAAGAAGTTAGTTAGTGATGGTAGGTCTATACTACTGATAACTCATAAGGTCTTAGAGGCTTTAGAGGTTAGTGACTGGATTACTGTTTTAAGGAGGGGTGAGGTAGTAGCTTCAAGACCTAAGGATATGTACTCAGTCGATGAATTAGTTAAGTTAGTTGTAGGTGATAATAGTGAGTTAGGTAGTGTTATCAGTCCTAGTAAGGGTGGTGAGTTAGGTGGTGATGTC
The DNA here is from genome assembly GCA_020832985.1 of Desulfurococcaceae archaeon. Lineage (GTDB taxonomy): Archaea > Thermoproteota > Thermoprotei_A > Sulfolobales > NBVN01 > CAZZLT01. Next base: position 8,139 of record JAJHRE010000030.1, read on the forward strand.
TTAGAGGTTAAGGACCTCGTAGTACTTAATGACGTAGGTGGTGTAGCAGTTAATAAAGTCTCAATCAGTGTTAGAGGTGGTGAGATCGTAGGTATAGCAGGTGTTACTGGTAATGGTCAGAAGGAGCTGTCGGAGGCTATAGCGGGTTTGAGGAAGGTAAGGAGTGGTAGGATATTGATTAATGGTGTTGACGTAACTAATAAAGGACCTAGTAGTAGGTTTAGGGCTGGTCTAGCCTACATACCTGAGGAGAGGTTGAAGTATGGGGTTGTAGGTGATATGAGTGTTGCTGAGAATTTAATTCTTAAGGACTACGACAGGTTCAGTAAGTTCACACTACTTAAGCTAAGTGATGCGGTTAAGGTTGCTGATGAGTGTATAAAGGCCTTCAACATAGTTACTAGAGGGCCTTCAGAGAAGGTGAAGGCGTTATCAGGAGGTAATATTCAGAAGTTAATCATTGCTAGGGAGTTGAGGTTAAACCCTAAGGTAGTTGTAGCTCATAACCCTACATTAGGTCTTGATTTGAGGTCAACCTCTATAGTACATGAGTACCTACTAAATATCAAGTACAGCGGTTCAGGAGTACTTCTAATTTCTGAAGACCTTGACGAGGTGATTAAATTATCTGATAGGGTTTTAGTGATGTATAGAGGTGGTATAGTTTATGAAGGGGTTAGAGGGTTTTCTAGAGAGGTTTTAGAGAGGGCTATGTTGGGTATCGTAGATGTTTAGGGTTAAGGTCCTTAGACGTTACGACGTCTCAAGCAGGTTTAAGTTAATTACTTATTTAACATCATTCATAGTGGGTATCGCCTTCTTCGTATTGTTTGAGGCTTTATTAGGGACTAACCCTTACGAGGTTGTGGATAGGTTATTCATAAGACCTCTAACATCTTACGATGACTTCAGAGTTAGTATTAGGTATACAGTCCCTATAGGTATTATAGCTTCAGGCTTACTACTCGTTTATAGGGCAGGTATATACTCGATAGGTGCTGAGGGTCAGATGGCTGTAGGTGCTGTATTCGCTGCTTGGGCAGCATACACGTTAAGTCTAGGTAGCCCTACATCAGTGTTAGTAGCCCTCTCAATAGGTATGTTAGGGGGTATTATATGGGGTTTACTACCAGCTATTCTTAAAGCGTTGTTAAACGTTAATGAGGTATTAACTACTTTAATGATGAACTTCATCGCATACTCACTAGTTGATTACTTAATCTACGGCCCTTGGAGGAGTCCTAAGTCCTACGGCTTCCCACTAACAGAACCTATACCTACAGCCTTCACCATACCTACATATGAGGGTATACCGGTGATTAACTTCCTAGTACTCCTAACAGTAGTTCTCTTCACTTACGTAGTTGCTAGGATGAGTAAGTTAGGTTTTCAGATTAGGGCTTACGGGTTAAACCCGTCAGCAGCGTATGCTTCAGGGATGAGCTTCTTTAAAGTAGTCCTACTGAGCTTCATCATAAGTAGTGCTTTAGCTGGTTTAGCAGGTGCTCTACAACTACTATCTATACATCAGAGGTTAGGGCCTAAGTCATGGAGTGTTACTGAAGGTTTAGGGTATACAGCTATAGTTGCTGCATGGATCTCAAGACTTGAACCACTAGCTGTGGTACCAGCATCCCTACTGATGGGTGCTTTAGTTAATGGTGGGTTAGCTATTAAGGCCGTGTTAGGTCAGTCAGAAGGTGTTGTGAACCTCATGAACGGTATGATACTACTGTCTATAGTTGCTGCTGAGTTCTTCATAAACTACAGGTTAGTGGTTAGGCTTAGGTGATCATATGATTGATATAGTCTTAATAGGTAACTTCATATTCTTAACCCTGAAGAATGCAGTACCTCTAATCCTAGCAACAACTGGTGAGGTAATTACTGAGAGGTCTGGAGTTATTAACTTAGGTGTTGAGGGCTGTATGATTGTTGCTGCCTTAGTAGGTGTTGTAACTACCTTATTAAGTGGTAATTACTTAGTAGGCCTCCTACTAGGTGGTTTAGTAGGTGCTCTACTAGCATTACTACACGGCCTAGCAACTGTTGTATTCGGTGCTAATCAGATAGTCTCAGGTATAGCTACTACTATGGTAGGTCTCGGAATAACATCACTTCTAGGTAGGGGTTATGTCGGTAGGTCACTCCTAGGTTTAAGGCCTAGTCCGTTATACCCGTACGACATACCATTACCTGATTACCTCAAGCCTTTAGCATCAGCTATAGTTAAGCAGGATGTAGTCGTCTACATATCAATAATAATACCTATACTGTGTATGTGGTTCTTATTTAAGACTAAGTTAGGGGGTGCTATTAGAGCTTGTGGTGAGAATCCAGTAGTTGCTGAGTCATTAGGTGTTGATGTTGTTAGGACTAGGTTATTAGCTGTAGGTTTAGGTGGTTTCTTAGTAGGTCTTGGAGGTGCTTACCTATCGTTAGGTATTGTAGGTAGTTGGGTTGAGAACATAACTGCAGGTATTGGTTGGGTTGCTGTAGGTTTAGTAGCGTTCAGTATGTGGGTACCTTTAAGAGCTCTACTAGCTTCGTATATGATGGCGTCTTTAATATCTATATCATACATGCTTCAGGGTAGGGTAGGTATAAGTAGTTACTTCCTGTCGATGATACCCTACATAGCAACTATAGCTATACTAGCTATAGTCAGTGTAGAGAGGTTTAGATTGAGGTTAGGGGCACCAGCAGCTCTAGGTAAGCCATACATACGTGAGGAGAGGTTAGGTTAGAGTTAAGATTTAATATCTCTAGTAGGTATTTAGATCGTGTGTGTTATGAGGCTTGATGAGTTAAGTAATGAGATCTCAGAAGTTATCTCTAAGACTGTTAAATCCGTAGTAGCACTCTTCACAGTAACTTATGCTTACGACTTCATGCTTAACCCAGTACCTATCAGGGGTGCTGGTTCAGGCTTCGCAGTCAGTAAGGACTTAATAATAACTAATAACCACGTAGTTAGTGGTAGTTCACAAATAACTGTAGTTACATCTGACGGTTCTAGAAGTATTGGTAGGGTTGTGTCGGTAGCCCCTTGGAAGGACTTAGCATTAGTTAGCGTTGAGGAGGACTTACAACCTATAGCGTTAGGTGATTCATCAAAGATCAGGATAGGTGAGTTAGTATTCGCTGTCGGTAACCCGTTAGGTCTTTGGGCAGGACCTACAGTAACTATGGGTGTGGTTAGTGCTGTCGGTAGGACCATAGCTGCGAGTCCTGAGTTAATACTTGAGGACTTAATACAGACTGATGCAGCGATAAATCCAGGGAATAGTGGGGGACCGTTAATAAATATTAGGGGTGAGGCTATAGGTATAACCACAGCTATAATACCCTACGCTCAGGGGATAGGCTTCGCAATACCTATAGATGAGGTTAAACTATTCTTAGAACATATCAGGAAGTACGGGAGGGCTGTTAGGGCTTGGATAGGTGTTTACGTAGTTGATATAACTCCAGAACTAGCTAAAACATATAGACTACCTGTAAGTAACGGCGTTATAGTAGTTAAAGTCTTAAGAGGTTCACCAGCTGATGAAGTAGGTTTAAGACCTTCAGATATAATAGTAGAGGTTGACGGTACCCCAATAAAGACATCTAAAGAACTTAGAAGACTTACTGAGAAAGGTATTGAGAAAGGCTACATAGAAGTTAAGATTATCAGAGGTTCTAGAGAATTCCGTGTAGAAGTACCTCTAATCATAGAGTAACATTAAATAATCAGTAAGTTAAAAACACTTCAAGTAATTTAATTTTTGGTGAGGTTATGCCTGAAACTTCAGACGTTAGTGATAAACTTAAGGAATGGATTGAATACTTTAAAGAAGCTAGAGATATTAGGAGGAAGTATGCTAATTGGGGCTTCATAAGGTCTCAACCTCCTAAGTTAAGGATAGCTCTAGAATACTATATAGAGACAGGCGACCTCTTCAACGCAGCTAAATTAGCTGGTATGTCTATGGAGGAATTTAATGAGTTAAGGATTAAGGCAGGGATACCCAGCATTGGTTAACGCTATAGCCGATACCTCATTCCTGATAGACTGGATTAGATATTCGAAGAGTAAGTTAATATTCAAACTCTTCAACCTCATCTACATACCTGAAAACGTCTTAAATGAGATTAAGAGTGAACGTGCGTTGATATGGGTTTCAGAAGGTCTGGAGGAGGGGGGTTTAGCTATATTTCCAGAACTACCGGAGATTTCTAGAGAGGCGTTAGACTTAGTCGTTAGGAGTAGGAGGGTTCCTGTAAGACCTGTAGACTATCCTGAAGCATTCTGCTTAGTAGTTGGTAGGAGACTTAACTTCACGGTATTAACCGAGAACGGAGGTGCTATAGCTCTAAAGAACTACGACCCAGAATACTCTGGAGTTGAGGTGTTGAGAGGTATTGACATTATCTACAGGTTATGGAGGTTAAATCACTTGAACAGCTTTAAAGATGAGTTAGAACTCTATCAAAGGGAGACTAAACATATATATTCGAGGAAAGACTTAATTAAATATAGTGATTACTTGAAATGAGGGTTGATGAGGATAAGGTTAGGGAGTGGGTTGAGTATTTTAGGGAGGCTAGGGAGATTAGGAGGAGGTATGCTAATTGGGATTTTATTAAGTCTCAACCACTTAATGTGAGGGTAGCGTTGGAGTACTATATAGAGACTGGTGATTTTAGGACTGCAGCTAGGATCGCAGGTATGGGTGTTGATGAGTTTGTAGATATGGCTAAGGACTTAGCAGGTATACCTAGTGTTGGTTAGATTTTCTTAGGGCATAAGTTATTGATAGGACATACACTACATAATGGTCTCCTAGCTCTACAGTATGTCCTACCATGAGCTATTAGAGTTAGATGTGTTTTAAGGTAGTAGTTAGGTGGTAGTAGCTTATGTACCTTCTCCTGAATCCTTAAGTAATCATCACCTCTCTCAATAATACCTAACCTACTTAAAACCCTCCTAATATGCGTGTCTATAGGGAATACAGGCTCACCCCTACACATCAGTAGGAAAACATCAACAGTCTTATAACCAATACCTTCAATACTAAGTAGTAAGTCTCTAACCTCCTCAGTAGGCATAGTTAGTAATCTATCTACAGAGTCTAAACCGCTTAAGACCCTAGCTAACTCCTTAATAATTAACGTACGCCTCCTATACATACCTGCAACCCTTACAGCATCCTCAACCACTTCCGGAGGTTTGTTAAGGATTACCTGAGG
>JAJHRE010000100.1 GCA_020832985.1 Desulfurococcaceae archaeon
GTTCGGGTATGACTCTACTAAGCACTTCCTCACATACACTCTTAATCTTCTCTAATGCCATGTTAATCAGCTAACCCTACCTCGAATAAATCACTATATATAGGCCCTCTAGGCGTTAAAGTACTCTTCTTCAGTTTAACCTTCGTAACAGGTGTAACCCCTACTTCGAAATCACCTAACTCTGTGAATATGTTAGATAAGCATCTACTAGGTCTGAATGATTTAATACGTGCTAAAGTTATATGCGGTATGAATTCCTCCCTCTCAGCCTGAATCCCTAACCTCCTCAACCCTTTCTCAATACAATCTCTAATAATTCTTAACTGAGTGGATCCTTCAGTAACACCTAACCATATGACTCTAGGCCTACTTACTGTAGGGAACGCACCAATACCTTTAAGCCTGATATTGAATTTCTTAAATCCGGAAACACATTCCATAGCCTTTATAATATCTTGAACTAAGGAGTCACTAACCTCACCTATAAATCTTAAAGTTATGTGTAGGTTCTCATCCTCAACACCTTTTAAATCAACCTCTGACGAACAACCTACAACCCTATCCCTAATCATAATCACCTTACTAAGAACTTCTTCCTCCTCTATCTCTACAGCTATGAATAACCTTACCATACATACCCTAAACTCTACACTACCCTTAAAAATAATAAATGTTTTGAAGTCCTTAGAATATCTCTTAAATGTTGATAGATGTAAAACTAAATAAAGTTATTTTAGTTTTTACTAAGTTATCCTGATAGGTAATAATGATGAGTAAGTTTATATGGAGGGTTAGCGGGTATATCGAGATCTTACGTATTCATAACCTCTTAGTATCAGCTCTAGCAGCATTACTCGGTATTAAAGCAGTGTATGCTGGAGTTACCTCCACACCATCAAGTATAACATCTTACTTACTACCTATATCAACAGTTACTTTAGTAGCTGCTGGCGGATACGTTATTAACGATTACTTTGATGTTGATAGTGACTTAATCAATAAACCGTCAAGACCTATACCATCTGGTAGGGTTAGTAGGGATGAGGCCCTCATCCTAAGTATTATATTATTCTCTATAGGTTTACTAACCTCATATCTTACCGGGCCGTTATCCCTTACTTATGCTGTAGTAAATGCGTTCCTACTAGTGATGTATTCAAAACACCTGAAGAAGAGAGGATTAATAGGTAATTTAGTAGTGAGTGTAGCGAGTGCTAACTCGATAATCTACGGTGGTTTAGCTACTTCAGAAATGATTAAAGACCCGATCTTAACGATCAACACTTTACTACCGGCATTCTACGCAGGTGTTTTTACCCTAATGAGGGAGGTGGTTAAGGGTATAGAGGATGTAGCTGGTGATTTAAGGATGAATGTAAAGACCTTAGCTATCACTAAGGGTGTGAAGACAGCTTCTAAAGTAGCTATACTATTAATGATTATAATAATTATGATATCACCATTACCGTACGTAATTAGTAGGTATGGGTTTTTATACGTGAGTTTAGCGTTATTAACTGATATACTACTTATTAAATCAGTTAAAGACTTAATTAAAGCTAAATCAGATGTAGAGCTTATGAAGACCTCATCAAGGGTAAGGAGCTACACTAAAGTAGCTATGTTAGTAGGTATCCTAGCATTTCTAGTAGACCTAATATTTAGGACGTAACATCTACAGATGTAGTAATGTTTACCGTATCCAGCGGTAAGCTTCGTAATGTTAAGGTCTTATCACTTTTAACTCGTTAATACATTGTCTACCGAATTTCTTATAGGCTGCCTTAAATGTTACAGCTTGGTTAACATTCTTTAAATTATAACATCTCTGTATAACTTCATGAGGCTTTAGTATAGGGATGACATCACGTACTAATATAGTACCGGCTGAGAACCCGGTAATAATTAGGTTATCGCATGGTATATCCCCCTCATTCTTAATACTTATCATTATTTTACAGAAGTCTCCATTACATGTTACTTCATCAGCACTTAAACTTATTTCAGGACCGTTACAACTAAGCTTATACTTAAGTATTGAGAATAACGCTACATATCTAGGATGATAGAGTTCACTACTTTCTCTATGATGAATCGCTAAGACATTATCACTACCTACGTGTAAGTTAGTTAACTGTATGTTATTCAACCCTAATAAATTACTGAGTGTTTTTATATGCGTATTATTAAGTGTTATATCTACTGATGAATTCCTCGACGGTAGATTCATAAGTAATGATAAATTATACGTCCCTGAACTCATAACGTTGAATTTACTTACATATGTTTCTGACGGATTGATTAGTACACACCCTGCTTTATAGTAGGTCTCGGTAGAGACCCCTGAAAGAGGCTTTACACCTATTAACTCAAACCCATTTATAATTATAGGCTTCGATGAATCGCAGGATATCATGAGTTCATACGTTCTACCTCCCTTAATAATTTTACTTAGGTCAAACACATGGACCGTGTAAATACTTCCTGAGGAGGTCTCAGCAGTTATCTGAGGCTTAAATTCACGAATGATGCTTAACCCTTCAATACTTACCTTCCAGGACACCTTAGTAGGTGGTTCATTAAGTGTTGCCACTAATGTTAAGTAAGTCTCACTTAAACACTGTTCATCAATTTCTATAATGTGTTTATACGTTCTTGGGTAACTCCTACCACCTAATTTAACCTCATCTGATACTGTACTCTGGTAGATTAAACCGTTAACTTCAGCCTTAATGAAGTCCAGTAAATCACCTTTAGGCATTGTTAACACCTATACATATTATTTCTTAGGAGTTATAAGTTAGAAGTTTGACTTCATTCCTAGGGAGTTAATTCCTGTGGTGCATACTTCCTTAAGTTCCTAAATAATATTAACTTCTCCTTACTTCCTAATTCACTATCTTTAACCACTTCTTC